>CAYOBW010000057.1:0-30845 GCA_964402115.1 uncultured Victivallales bacterium | reverse complement strand
TGCGCGCTTTGGCGGACCAGGTGCTCGAGATGGTTCGGCGGGCGACCACGGCGGCGGCAAGGGGCGACGTGTCGTTCGCGGCAGCCGTGGCCGACGCCGACAAGGACGTTGACCGGGAGGAAGTCCGGATAGAGGAGGAGTGTTTGAAGCTCCTGGCGCTCTATGCGCCGATCGCGGACGAACTCCGTTACGTGTACGGCGTGACGAAAGTCCTGCACGAGCTGGAGCGGATCGGGGATCTGGCCAGGAAAGTCGCCCGGCAAGCCGGCGCAACGACGTCGGTCGCGCTCCCGGCGGTGACGCGGGATCGCACCCTTCTCGGCGAATTGGCCGCCGCCGCCGTCGCGCAGGCCATTGACGCGTTCATCCTGAGGAACGCCGAAGCGGCCCGCACCTTGTGGGAACACGACGCGGCGCTGGACGAGATCCACGACCGCCTGATCGCCCGCTACGAAGAAGCGTTGGATCGGCAGGAGGCGCCGGTCAGGGATCTGCTGGCCGCCCGGTCGGTCGTGTCCGCACTCGAACGCATCGGCGACCACGCCACGCGCATCGCGAAGCTGGTGATCTACCTGCGGCACGGCGAGGTTGTCCGCCACCGCTCCCCTTACTTCGACCGACAGCGCGTTCTCTTCATCTGCGTCCACAACAGCGCCCGCAGTCAGATGGCGGAGGCCTGGCTGAAACACCTGCATGGCGACCGGTTCGAAGCCGAAAGCGCCGGCCTGGAACCCGGCGCGGTCAACCCGCTGGCCATCGCGGTCATGCGGGAAGTCGGTATCGACATCTCCGCGAACGGGACGCAGGCCGTATTCGACGTGGTCAAGTCAGGCCGGCTCTACGCATATGCGATCACGGTCTGCGACGAGGCCGCCGCTGAGCGCTGCCCGATCTTTGCCGGCATCACCCGACGCGAGCACTGGAGTTTCCCCGACCCGGCCGCGCTCACGGGCACGCAGGACGAGCGCCTGGCCGAAACGCGCAAGATCCGCGACGCGATCCGGACCCGCATCGAGGCGTGGGCCCGCGGCCTGGGCAGCGGGCAGGAGCACGCGTGGTAGGGTTGCGGGGCGGCCGATCAGCGCCAGAAGTGGCCGATCGTCATGCCCTGGCCGGTGGCGACATCGGGCAGGCGCCGCGCGGACCAGCGCGTCAGCGCCAGGCGCACCAGCGCCGGCACGCGTAGCAGGAGCAGGCGGTCGGCGAGCCGGTAGCGCCCGCGCGAGCGAAACAGCAGCGTCAAGCCCAGGCGCAGCAGAAACCGGCGCTCGCCCAGCGTCGGCAGGCCAATGACCACGCGCAGGTGCCCCGGGCAGTCGCGCCGATAGGCCGCGGCCAGCGCCCGCAGGCGCGCCACCACGGCGGGGCTTGGCCGGCCGAAGTAGTACTCCCTGGCGACGGCCAGGATCTCGAACGTGCGGTACTGGAACTCCAGCCCCTCCGCGGGCAACGCCAATTCCCCGGCCAGCGCCTGCATGTCGCGAATGCGCGCCAGGGCCGCGTAGCCCTGCCCGATCTTGGCGCGGCCATCGCGCACGAAGTGGCGGAGCAGGCTGCGCACGGTGTCGGTGATCAGGATCGTGTCCCAGAAGACGGTGATCTGGGGCGGCAGCCGCAGCCGCCGGAAGTACACGGCCCGGCGCGCGAAGTCGTCGACGTACCAGAGCTCGCGCACGACGAACGAGGAGAGCCGGAGCAGTTGGCGCAGTTTCCGCGGGTCGCGCCCGGGCAGCCGCTCGCGGCAGAAGGTCTCCACCGCCGCTCGGACCGTCCCGCCGTCCCGCGCCAACCGGACCGCCACCGCCGTGTTGATCTCGTTCCAGAGCGACGAGTCCTTCACGAAGGTCACCTGCCGCGCCGCCGTCCAGCCGCCGGTCTGACACCAGACCCACACCCCGGCGAGGTCCGACGCCTGGCGCAACTGGCGCAGGTAGCGCGCGTACTCTCCGCCCACGAACGAAGGGAACGCGCCGAACCCTTCGTATTCGCGCCGCGCCTGCAGTTCCAGCAGCTTGCGATGGCGGCGGTCCTGGAGGAAATGCGGCGCCAGCGGCACGTAGCGGAAGAAATCGGTCTCCCCGTATTTCATGGAGACGATGAGGCGCGGGCTGTCCAGTCCGTCGAAGGTCGCGCGGTAGGTCTCGGGGTTCCACATCAGGTCCCCGATCGGGTAGGCGCCGATGCTCCACGTGCGCACGATCAGCTCGCGGCCCGCCTGCTCGCAAACGGTGAGCAGCGCGCGCAGGTAGCGCCGCGCGTCCACGGGCGTGCGGATGGTCAGCCGGCTCCGGAAATCGCTGCGGACATCCACGCCATCCGACTCGCCCAGGCGCACGATGAGGCCCCGCACGGCGGGAAAGCGTTTGAACAGCCGCTCCGCGGCGGCCGCCAGGAAGCGCACGATGCTCTCCTGGTCGTCGCCCAGCGCGAGTTCGAGGTCGCGGTTGAAGAAGGCGATATCGGTGGTGACGTAGGGCGCCAGGCCGGCGCGCACGGCCAGGCCGAACAGCGCATCGAACTCGCGCTGGTAGGTCTCGATCCGCCGGCGCAGCAGCGGCGAGTAAGCGACGTGATCCGTCAGGTGGGCGAGATCGTCCAGCGAGACCGCGTTGAAGCCCAGCGGCGCCACGGCCTCCGTGAACTCCGCGAAGGCGTGCCGGATGCGGTGCAGGCGCGGCTCGTTCACGCAGCCATCCTGCTCCAGGTGCTCGAAGGGGATCTTGGACCAGTTGATCTTGCGTCCGGGGTGTTCGATGAAGAACGGCCCGATGCCGTCAATCATGAAGAGCCGGCCGTTCGGCGCCGTGGCGTCATTCAGAACTGTTCGAGGACGCGTTCCCAACTGTGCTCCCTTGCCGTTTCGAGGGCCCGGCGGGCCATTTCGGCGCGGCGCGCCGGATCGCGCAGCAGCGCGCAGATCGCGGCGCCGAAGTCGGCCGCCGCGCGCACCCCCACGGCGACCCCCGCCCCGTGCCGCCCCACCAGTTCCGCCGGTCCGCCCTCCGTGGAGACCACGGCCGGCAGCCCCGAGGCGTGGGCCTCCAGGACGACGTTGCCGAACGTGTCGGTGGTGCTGGGGAAGACGAAGAGATCCGCGCCGGCATAGGCCCTGGCGAGGTCGTCCCCCCGCAACACGCCGGTGAACACCACGTGGGCGTCGCCCGCCTGGGCTTCGAGCGCGGACCGCTCCGGGCCGTCCCCCACGATGACGAGGTCCACGTTCGGCTCCGCCGCCCGGACCAGCCGAAACGCATCGAGCAGGAGGTGCACGTTCTTCTCGCGCGACACCCGCCCGACGTAGAGCAGCTTCGCGTTGCCGTTCATGCCAAAGCGCTCCCAGAAGCGGAGGTCGCGTCGCGCAGGCGAGAAACGCTCCAGGTCCACGCCCCGCGGCAGCACCCGCAGGCGCGACTCGGCAAAGCCCCGGTCCAGCAGCTCGCGCCGGTAGCAGGCGCTCGGCACGTACACCATATCCAACTGCCCGTAGAACCACTGCATGTAGCGCCAGGTGGCCTGCGACAACTGTTCGTCCTGCGTCAGGCAGGCGACGTATTTCGGGAAGTCCGTGTGGTAGATGCCCACGGTGCGCAGGCCGAGCAGTCGCGCGGCCAGCAGCCCCGTCAACCCCATCGGGCCGGGGGTGGAGAGGATGACTTCGTACACGCCGGTGCGTTCGAGGTGCTCAACCACCTCCAGAAAGGGCGGAAAAGCCATTTGTTGAGCCTCGTACTCCGGCAGCGCGAACTCGCCGAGGGGCTGGAAGTTCACGAGGTCGAGCGCCGCCTCCGCGGGCGGCGTTGCGAGGCAGGTCATGACCGTCAACGGCCGGCCCGCGCGCCGGGCCAGGGCGCCCAGCGTGCGGATCGTGTGGGCGACCCCATTCACGTCCTGGAAGGTGTCCGTGAGCCACGCCCGCCGGTCGCTGCGCAAGCGCTGCGGCGCGGCGGCTGGAAAACGGTCGGCCACGGTTTGCAGAAAGCGCTCGTCCTTGTGCTGCATCCCAAACGCCGTGAAATAGGGGGCCACGCCCATCAGCACGGCGCCCAGCGCTGCCAGCGACTGCAAGCCATCCACGATGCGCCCCTCCGCGACGTGCCCGGCCAGCTGGCGGACGAACGCATAGCCCAGGCCCTGGCTGATGCGACACGCCAGGGCAAAGCCGTCGCGTTCGCCGCCGGGCGCCCCCGGGCCGCCGGGGACGGGCTCGTTGCCGGAGGGCGCGGCGCGCTCGCGCAGGCGCACGAACTCCTCGACCAGCAGGCGCTCGGCGGGGCTCAGCCGCTTCAGGCGGCGCCGGCGAACCAACCGCGCGGCCCAACCCAGCAGCCGGCTACGCGGCGGCTCGGCGCTCTGCGCGCCGTCCAGCACGCGGAGCAGAATGTCGGCGAGCGGCGAGGAACCGCCTTTGGGCAGGAAGCGACTGCGGTAGTAATTGTAGGCAATGTGGTAGAGGCTGTGCGCCAACCGCACGCTGTTCCCCGACACGCCGGCCGGCGCGTGCCGACCCGCGCGCAGGTGCGCGAGGAAGGCCTGCGCGCCGGCTCCCGCGGGCGTCTCCGTGTACGCCGAGGCGGGGTAGACGCCGCCGTGATCGTCGCTGCCGCCGATGAAACGCTTAACCCAGGGCGTGGCACCCGCCGGCTCGAGGTTGTGCCGGGTGGCGAGATCGGCCATGAGCTCGGGGGTCAGGTGGCTCATGACCGACCGTGCCAGCTCCCCCGCCCGCGCATGGCGCGTGCCGTTCAGCAGCTCGAAGCGTTCGAACAGCACCAGCAGCTTCTCGAGATGCGCGACCGTCAGGCGGTCGTTCACCCGGAAGAGCGGGTGCGCGATGGCGTGCAGGATGGCCTGCTCCCGCAGGTAGCGTTGCAGCTCGTAGATGTTCTCGCGCGCGGCCTGCAGCTCGGCAAACTGCGCCTCCGTGATAGCGTAGACCAGGCAGTGGATCTTGCAGCCATCCTCCGGGAAGTAGGTTGTCAGTTCCGCTGAAACGAACGTGTCCGGAAGATGCGCAACGGCCAGGGCCCCGTCAATGCGGTTGTGGTCCGTCAGCGTGAAGACGTCCATGCCCCGGGCCCGGCAGAGCGTGTACAGCCGCTCGGGCTCGGAGAAGCACTCCGGCGCGCCGATGCGCCGCAGGAACCATTCCGTCGGTCGGTCCGAGTATTTGCTGTGCAGGTGGAGATCCGCTTTCATGTGGCCAGCCTCTTCCCGTTGTCTGTAAGCAGTCTGCCCGCCGCCCGTGCGCGCCGTGTGAGGAGCGCGTTAGAAGCTGGCTAGAGCCCGTCCGGCGCGGATTGCCAGGCCAGCGCCGGAGGCGTTCGCCGCCGCCGGGCGTGCCGTCCGGAGCCGCGCGCCGCGGCCTTTCACCAACTCCTAACGGCACGGTCACCGGATCCCCATCGGCGCCCGGTTGAATAGGTCCGCGCGGGGAGAGGCCCCGCAAAGCAGGCGATCTCCAACACGCCGCGCAGACAAGGAGCTGGAACCATGGACAAGCACAGGTACGACGGAAGCCGCAACAACACCGGCGCGCGGGGGCTGCACATCCTGTGGGCGGGGGCCCTGCTGACGGCGATGCCGGTGGCCTGGGGAGGCCTCTCGCACGGGATCCTGGAGGTCAGACAACTGAACCGCACCAACAACGGCTACGGTTCGCTGACCCCCGCGGCTCGCGTCGAGACGCCCCGCGCCACGGCCACGCTGACCGTGTTTGCCGCCAATCGCGGCGACTATGACCTCGATTGCGGTCCCGAGCTCGAACCGCGAGCGGGCGTGCTCATCGCGTGCGCCGCCGAGCTGCAGCGCGACAACGGCTGGACGGGCGATTCGCCCGCCGGGGGCAATCGCGCAACCGCGTCCGTGGCCCGCTATGCCGACACATCCTGCTTCTTCGTTGCCGTCTCCACGGCGGGCGGCGGGGCCTTGGCGGCGGGGTCGGAGTTCAACATGAACACGGCGGTGGCCTACTTCCCGCTCGCCGACGGCTGGACCGCGGCCGCGGTCTACGCCACCGACGACGGCGCCGGCACGGGCCTCGTGGCGTCCGCCAACCTGCGCCTCGACGCCGCCATCGCGGTCCACAGCAACGGCGTCTACGACGTGACGATCCCGGGTGTGACGAACGACCAGGCCGGCGTGCTGCTGGCCTGCGCGAGCGCCAACGAGGGCGTTTACGCCCTGACCCAGGCGCACACGAACGGCAGCTTCACGATCTACACTCGCAACAATGGCGCGGACGGGCTTGTCGGCAAGCAGGCCAATGTGGGCTTCGTCTACGTGCCGTTCACCCGCCCTGACGTCGTAGCCGGCCGCGTGCGCGGCAACGGCGCCCTGGCCGGCGGCGGCGCGGGCGTAACGGCGACGAGTACGGGCTACGGCACGTACAGCCTGCACATCGCGGGGCACAGTCCCGCCACGGGCACACTCGTCGTCACCCCGGCCGGCGGCGACAGCAACAACACCGACAACATCGTCTCGTACGCGCCGGAGAGCACGCACTGGGTCATCGAGAGCCGCGACCTGCCGGGCGCGGCACTCGAGCAACTGCCGGACACGGAGGACGTGTTCAGCTTCGCGTTCATCCCCTTCGGCCCCGGCGAACCGTTGCCGGCGCCCGCGCACACGTTCCGCCACGGGCAGCTCGCCATGACACAGTTCACGACCTCGAACGAGGGCTCCTACAGCCCGGCTCCTTCGGTCGGCGTGAGCGTGACGCACAGCAACGGACCGCTGCGGCTCTTCACCGCCAACCGCGGCGACGTCGAACTGGATTTCTGCCCGGCGTACGAGCCCACCAACGGCGTCCTGATCGCCTGCGTCCGCCAGAACCGCCGCGACAACTCGGCCGCGGGCGATGCGGCGGGCGAGAACAGCGCGACCGCGTCAAGCTGCGTCAACGGCCGCGGCTTCTTTGTCGCGATCAACGCGACCTCGGGCGGCGGCGTGACCTCCGGTTCCGAGTACAACATGGACGTCGCCTTCGCGTACTTCCCCTTTCACGAGGGCTGGCGCGGCGGAGCGGCCTACAACACGACGAACCAGGGCGCCATCACCACGTTCTACGGCAGCCCCGGGATCGGCCTGGGACGGGAATTCGTGGACCTGGGAGGCGGACGCAGCGTGCTCAGCCTGCCCGGCGTCAACAGCCGGACCGACGGCGTGCTGCTGGTGTGCGGCGCCCAGAACGAAGACAACTATGCCCTGTCGCGCGCCGCCACGAACGGCACGTTCCAGCTCTTCGTGCACGACAACGGCGTAAACGGCGCCAGCTACGAGCCGGATTGCGTGACGTTCGTGTATTTGCCGGTCGGACTGCGGCATTGCGTCCACGGGCGGATTCGGAACGACGCGCAGGCCCAACTGGCGTCCGGGGCGTTTACCGTCGCGAAGCGCACGAGCGGGGAGTATCTCCTCGCTATCCCCGGCCACACGCCGTCCAGCGGCACGCTGCTCGTCAGCCCGGAAGGAGGGGACGACTACAATGCGGACAACATCGTCACGTATGCAGCGGAGGGCGACGGCTGGTGCATCCAGACCCGCGACCTGGCCGGCGCCACCCTGCAGGAGCTGGCGCGCCCCGACGAGGAGGCCTTCAGCTTCGCGTTCTTCCCCTATGTCGTGCCAAAGCCCCGCACGGGGACGCTGATCATCCTCCGTTAGGCCAGCCGTGAAGCACGAGGCGGAGTCGTAACCGCGGCGCAACACAGCTGGAACCGTTTTCTAGCCGGGACTTCATGCGGGTGTAACCGCGCTGCGCTTGACTGTCGGGCAGACAGACAAACGGGCAACCGGCGACCTCGCCGAGAGGAGTGGAACATATGAAAGCGCTTCGCGCATCCGAACCGAGCGGGGACCACCCCCAGGCGCGCTCCGTGTGCGTCGCCGCCGCACTGGCCCTGGCCTGCGTACTGGGCGCAGGCCGCGCGGCGGCCGTGGACATGGGCACGGTGTTGGGCGCCAACTTCACGGTGCCGGCCAACAACTCCGTCTGGACAGTGGCCGCCACGGGACCGGGACCGAGCGCGAACCTGACGACGGACACGGACAACCTGGGCGACGTCGCGGTCAAGCTGAACGGCGCGGCCATTCCGTTCTACGCCGGCTTCACGTTCGGCATCGCCCGCACGAACGCGCCGCCCGGCGGCGCGCTCGCGTCGTTCCGCACGGTCGAGGCCTACCCGGGCGGCACGGGCGATAGCGAAACGTGGCTCTCCATCACCCAGATGGGCACGGCCGCCACGGAGGGCAACAGCGAGGTCGCGGTGGCCCACTTCCCCTATGCCGCCGGCTGGATCGGCGCCACGGTCAACGGCAGCGGAACGCTGCTGGGCGGCAACGGCGTGCTGCAGGCCGACAGCGTATCGCTTGGCAGCGGCTTCTGCGCCGTGGACCTGCACGCGAGCAACACCGACGGACTGGTCTTCGCCAGCGGGGGGGCCAATCAGGACAACCTGGCCATGACCTGCTACGATAGCGCGCTCGGCCGGTGGGAAGTCCGGGTTATGGACAACCAGCAGGACTACGGGTCCGCGGAGAGCGCCAACGTCAGTTTCCTCTACATCCCCTTCAGCGCGACCGGCCTGATCGGGGGGCACATTGACGTGACGGGCAGCGGGGCCACGCCCTTTGCCGGACAGTCCGCCGGCACGTACAGCGTGCAACGGACGGCGACGGGCGCCTTCCGGCTCACGGTGCCGGGCGTGACCCCGCACAACGCCGTCCTGCTGCTGGGGACGGGCGACGATACGGCGGACCCGCAGGACAACTTCTTCACCTATGACCGGGACGGCGACGCTTTCGTTATTCACTGTCACGACCTGCCCGGCGCCGGAGCGGAGGACGCGGACTTCCGTTTCGCGGTTGTGCCCATCCCGCCGCCGCCGCCAACGGTGGGCGTCGTGGACGCCGTGCCGGCGGTCTGGACGGTGACCCGCACCACGCCCTACCCGTACAACCTCAATCAGCCCGGAGCGAATGCCGGCGATCCGTACGTGAAGGTGGACAGTCAACCCGTGCCTTACGGTCGCCGGGGCATCGTCCTGGCGGTGACGGGCGGCACGAGCGGGGCGCCCGCCGACAATCTGGCCAATCCGACCGGCCCGGATACGGCGGCGGAAAACCTGGGCGGCACTTTCGTCAGCACCGTGGACCTCCCCAACGGCAGCGAGCAGAGCGCGGCCTGCAACATCCTGCTGCTGCCGTACGCCGGCGGCTGGCGCGGCGCGTACGTTGCCGGCGCGACGGGCGCGATCGACGGCGGGGGACGGTGGGGGTACGGTGTGACGCAGTCTCAAATCGCGCGTGTCGGCGCCGGGATCTACGAGTTGACGGGGCTGGCCGGTCCCGCCGCGGTCTCCGTCTTCGCCGTCGGGAACCAGAACAACCAGGACCACGTCGTCAACGTGTCGTACGCCGCGGGTACGGCCAGGTGGACGGTCCGCAACGTGGACGAGGACGGGGCGGCGGCCGCGGACGGCAACTTCTGCTTCGCCGTGGTGGACCACAGCCGTGCCGGCGTCTTCTGCGGCGAAGTGGATGCCGACGGTACGGCTACGCTGGCGGTGACGAATGCCTCCGCCGCCCTCGCCGCCGCGGGCGGCGCGACCGTGGTGAAGATCGGCACGGGGCTGTGGGACCTGACGATCGGCGACGGCGCCCGGATCACGCCGACAACGGCGGTGCTCTTCGTGGGCTCCGGCCAGACCGCCGGCGTGCCGAACGACAACGCCTGGATGGCGGGCAGCAACGGCGCCAACGTCTTCCGGGTTAAGAGCCTGGATCTGCCTGGGGAAAGCACGTTCGAGGACGCCGACTTCCGCTTCCTGATCCTGCCCCTCGACACAACGCCCGCGGCGGAACCGGCGACGGCGGCGGCGGGGGTAACGGCGGCGGACGTGACCCCCGGCGGGATGCGGATATCGTGGGCGCACGGGTCGGGCAATGCCGTGCTGGTGGTCGTGCGCGAGAACGGCGCCCCGCGCGCGCCGGTGGACGGCTGGGTCTACGCGGCGGATGCGCGGTTCGGCGCCGGCGCCAGCCTCGGGGCGGGCAGCTACGTCGTCTACAACGGCAGCGGCTCGTCCGTGGACATCACCGGCTTGAAGGACGGGGTCTCCTACACGATTCAGGTCTTCGCATACAACGGCCAGAGCGGCACGGAGAACTACCGGCTGACGGACGCGCCGGCGGTGAGTCAGACCACGGTGGACATCCCGTCCGGCACGGTCATCAAGTTCCATTAAGCCGCGCGCCGGCGGCGGCCGGCCAGCGGCAGGAGGACGACATGAGCGCACACATGCACGGCAGGGCACGGTGGCTGGAGACGGCGGCGTGCTGGCTGGCACTGGCCACCACGGCGCCGGCGGCGTATCGGGTGCAGCACGGCATCCTCGCGGCCACGCGCCTGCACAACGGCAACGACGACTACACGGCGGCCAGCCCCTCGGCGATGGTCGCCATCCCGCAAAGCACGCGCGATTTCACGGTGCCGAACGCCAACCGCGGCGACTACAACATCAACCTCGGCAGGGCGAACGCGAACACCCTTGGCGTGCTGCTCGCCTGCGTGGCCGAAAACGGCCGCAACGAAGGGGCCGGCGTCGAGTTCGCCACGGCCCACATCGAGCGTTCGGACGACCAGTTCTTCATCCCCGTTTCGCACGCGCCCCGCGGCAGCGAGACCAACGCCACGGTGGCCATCGCCTACTTCGCCTTCGCCGAGGGCTGGATCTGCGGATATGCCCGGAACTCCGTCGGCAACGGCCCCATGACCACCCTCGTCGCCTCGCCGGGCCTGAACCTGGGCACGGAGTTCGTGGACGACGCCGGCACGGCCGGCATCTACACGCTGACCATCCCGGGCGCGAACAGCCTGGCCAACGGCGTGCTGCTGGTGACCGGGGCGCTCAACGAGGACAACTACGCGCTGTCGAAGCCCGAGGCCAACGGCTCGTGGACGATCTACTGCAAGGACAACGGCTCCAACGGCACGAGCTACGAAAACGACCCGGTGACCTTCGCCTACGTCCCCGTGACGCAGCCTGGCGTGCAGTGCGGACGGGTGTGGGGCAACGGCACGCTGGATATCGGCTCGTCCGGCGTCTCCGTGCAGTTGCTGGCCGCGGGACGCTACGAGCTGACGATCGCCGGCGGCAGCCCGACGAACGGCACGCTCTTCGTGAGCCCCGAGGGCGGCACGGCCAACAACTGCGACAACATCGTCACGTACGCGCCCTCCGGCACGAAATGGACGATCGAGACCCGCGACCTGCCGCAGTCCCCGCCGACCCTGCAGAGCATGCCGGCCGGCGAGCGCGTCTTCAGCTTCGCCTACTTCCCGTACACCGCCCGCGTGCCGCGGGCGCGCAGCGGCGACCGCGTCTACCACGGCCGCATCGCCGTCGTGCAGAACGATGCGGGCAATAACGAGAGCTCCGTCACCGAGACGCGGGTCAGCGGCGAGGGCGAGTTCACCGTCGTGGGCGGCAACCGCGGCGACATCGACGTCCAGTTCGGGCCGTACCAGGAACCCCAGAACGGCGTGGCGCTGGCCTGTGTGCGCGAGCTCTCGCGCGACAACACGGCCGGGGGAGACACGATCGGCCGCTTCCACGCCACCGCGGCCGTGCAGTCCGATGTCGACCGCTTCTTCATTCCGGTCTTCTCGTCGCAAGCCGGCAACGAAGTCAATATCAACGTCGCCACCGCCTACTTCCCGTTCTGGGAGGATTGGACCTGCGGCTATGCCTACAACAGCACGGGACAGAACGGCGGACCGCTCGATCGGCTCTACGCCTCGGCCAACCTCGCGCTCGGCAGCCAGTTCGTGGACCTCGGCGGCGGCACGGCCACGTTGAATATCCCCGGTGTCAACGCCCTGACGGATGGCGTGCTGCTCGTCTGCGGCGGCAAGAACGAGGACAACTACGCCCTCAGCGCGCCGCAGGCGGACGGCGCCTTCAAGCTGTTCTCGCACGACAACGGCGCGAACGGCGCCTCGTACGAACAGGACCCCATCGCCTTTGTCTACATCCCCGGCAACCAGACCAATGCCATCGTCGGCCGCATTCGCGGCGACGGGTCAGCGGAGATTGGCGACACGACCCGCTTCACGGTGGTCAAGACCGGCACGGGCGTGTGGCAAATGACAATCCACGGCTACACCCCGGCGATGGGCACCCTGATCGTGAGTCCCGAGGGCGGCGACAACTATAACGTGGACAACATCGTCAGTTATGGCGAGTTGGCCGACCGGTGGATCGTCGAATCGCGCGACCTGGGACAGGAGCCGCCAGTCCTCCAGGACATGGGATCGGCCACGGAACGCTGCTTCAGCTTCGCGTTCTTCCCGTACCCCGCCGATCCGCCGCCGGCGACGCTATTCTCGATCCGCTAACGCCGCACGGGGAAGGCCATGCCGATGTTGCGCCGGTGGTCAGCGTGGGTGTCTGCGTGGCTCGGCGCCTGCGCCCCGGCGGTCGCCGCCGACGGCTGGTACGGCGGCGATGCGCACATGCACACGCGGTTCAGCGACGGCAGCGACACGGTGGCCGGCACCGTGCTGGCCGCCCGCGAGACGGGGTTGAGCTGGGTCGTCATCACCGACCACAACACCGTCGCCCACCATCCCGCGCTGGCGGCCATTGGCATGCCGGGGTTCCTGGCGATCGGCGGCGAGGAGATCACGAGCTCCGACTGGGGCCACGCCAACGCGCTCTTCAGCACGGCGCTGGCGCCATGGACCGGGTCCCCGCAGGACGCGTTGAATGCGGCCGCGGCCGACGGCGCGCTCACCGTCCTCAACCATCCGTATTCCGGCAACTACGGCTGGACAGACTGGAGCGTGACCAACTACTGCGGCATCGAGGTCTGGAACGGCCCCACCGTGCCGCAGGACGACAACGCCAATGCGCGCACCTTCCGCCAGTGGAACGCGCTGCTGGCGAACGGGCGGCGGGTTTTCGGCTTCGCCAACTCCGACGCCCACACGCCCAACCGCGTCGGCACTCCGCGGATGCATGCCCGTCTGCCGGCCCTGACCGTGGCGGCGCTGCGGGCGGCCCTCGCGGGGGGCCGCTTCTACGGCACGAACGGTCCGGAACTGGATTTCACGATCGAAGGCCGGGGCATGGGCGAGACCGTTACCGTGCGGCGGCTGGCGCCCATCCGCCTGGAATGGCTGGTCCGGACCGCCGGCGCCCTCGCCTCCGTGCGGTTGGTCCACGACGGACGCACGTGCCGGGAGTGGACCCCGCCGTCGGCAGCGCTCAGGCAGGCACTGGTTATGCCGGCGGCGAACGCCGGCTGGTTCCGGCTGGAAGCGCGCACCGCGGAAGGCGGCTTCGCCTACACGAACCCCATCTGGCTGCGCATCGCGAACGCGGAGACGGCGGTCAAGCACGCCCGGATCGAGGTGCGCGACCTGCACACGGACAACGACGGGCTCTGGACCGCCAAGCCGAGCGTGGACGCATGGGTGGCGGAGAGCTCGGGCGACGTGACGCTGACCGACGGCAACCGCGGCGACTACGAACTGGCCTGCGGCGTGGCGGACGCCCCCGGCCGCGGCGTGCTGATCGCCTGCGCCGCCGAGCGCGAACGCCCCGATCCCGCGGCCCCGGCGACCCGGCGCCACGGCCTGGCCTCCGTGGCGCTGCTGGGCACGCAGCCGCACCGCCGGTTCTACGTGCCGGTGCACGACACGACCGCGGCACGCGCCGAATGCAACGCGAACGTCGCCGTGGCGTACTTCCCCTTCGCCGCCGGCTGGCAGGGCGGGCACGCCGCGGTCTCCGCGAACGGGGGGCCGCTCACGGTCTGGAACGCCGCACCCGGCTTGCGCCTGGGCCGCGAGTTCGTGGACGGCGGCAACGGCGTCTTCGCCCTGCGGCTTCCCGGCGTCAACGGACTGACGGACGGCGTGTTGCTGGCGTGCGGCGGCGAGAACGAGGGTAACTTCGCGCTGACCGCGCCGTTCCCGGACGGCAGCTTCCGGCTCTACAGCCACGATAACGGCGCGAACGGCGGCGTGTACGAGCAGGACGGCGTGGCCTTCGTCTACGTGCCCCTGGATAGGCCCGGCGTCGTCGCGGGTCGGGTGCTGGGCCACGGCGGCACGGACATCGGCACGCCCGGGTTTCGCGTGGCGGTGACCGGCGCAGGCGCCTTCGACCTGTTTGTCAAGGGTCATGGGCCCGCCACCGGCACCCTTCTCGTGAGCGCCGAGGGCGGCGGCTCGCTCAACGTGGACAACATCGTCCTGTGCGAACCGGCGGTCGACCGCTGGCGCATCGAGACTCGCGACCTGCCCGGCAACACGCTCCAGAACCTGGGGGCCGAACGCTGCTTCTCGTTTGCCTTCCTGCCGTACCCGCCCGCGCCGAACGGCACCGTGGTGATTGTGCGTTAGCGCCGCAACCGCCGGGAGCGGCGACAAGGAACAAGTCACACGAATTCCTAACCAACCCCGTCTTGCTTGGCGCGACGCCCTCTGCTTCCATGGCGCAGAAGCGCCCGGCGCCGTGATTGCGCGGGTGGAGGCTCCAACATGCACACAGGCAAAGTCGTTATCTTCCACGGAACCGGGCGGCCGCTGACCTGCGAGGCGGCGCCCCTGCCCGCCCTCACGACCGGCCAGGTTCTCGTCCGCAACGAGTTCACGACCTTGTGCCGCAGCGACCTGAACACGTTCGCCGGCAAACGGGTGGAGCCGACACCGACGATCCTGGGGCACGAGATCGTCGGGCGGATCGTCGCGCTCGGGCCCGAGGCGCCGGCGGTTGACCTGCGCGGACGTCCCCTGCGCCCGGGCGACCGCGTCACGTGGGCCATCTATGCCGCCGATCCGGATTCGCCCCTGGCGCGCCGCGGCATCCCGCAGAAGGGGCCGAACCTGTTCAAGTACGGTCACGCGCGCATCGCGCCCGACAACCACCTGCACGGCGGGCTGGCCACGCACTGCGTGCTGCGCCGGCACACGCCGGTGGTGCGGTTGGACGATGGCCAGATGCCGCTGGCCGTGCTGGCGCCCATCAACTGCGCCGTGGCAACCGTCGCCGGCTCACTGCGTCTGGCGGGCGCGCTGGCGGAACGGGATGTCCTGGTCGTGGGGGCGGGTATGCTGGGCGTGACGGCCTGCGCCATGTGCCGCGCCGCCGGCGCGCGGCGCGTCGTGGCGGCCGACGTCGCCCCGGAACGGCTGGCCGTCGCGCTGCGGTTCGGCGCCGACAGCGCCCTGGCGTTGCAGCCCGACGCCGGCCCGGTGCGCGAGCGACTGGCCTCTCTTCTGGGCCCGGAACCCGTGGACGTGGCGTTGGACTACAGCGGCGCCCCGGACGCCATGGAGACGATGCTGGACGCGCTGGGTGTCGGCGGCGCCGCCGTGCTGGTCGGCGCCACGTTCCCGATGCGTCCGGTGCAGCTCGCCGCCGAGCAGGTGGTGCGCCGGCTGCTCACCATCCGCGGCCTGCACAACTACAACCAGGACGACCTGGTCGCCGCCGTGACGTTCATGGAACGGGAGCACGCCCGCTTCCCCTTCGCGGAACTGGTGGGGGCGACGTTCGATCTGGAGACGGCGAACGAGGCCTTTGCCTGCGCGCTGACCGCCGGGCACTACCGCGTCGGCGTGCGGTGCGACTGAGCCCTTTCACGCCCGCCGCCAACGCTGGGCGCGGTGGGTGAGCAGGTGGCTGACGCCCTCGGCGAGCAGCTTCATGGCGACATTCGCGAGCAGGATCAGCGCGCACAACGCGGCGGCGGCGGCCTGATCCCCGGCATCGTCCATGTTCACGACCGCCACAGCCGCCGGGCGCGTGTCGGGCGCGTACAGGAAGATGACGGCGGAGACCGTGCTCAGCGCGCTCACGAAGAAGTAGCCCGCGATCTCCAGCACCGCGGGCAGGCAGACCGGCAGCGTGACCCGCCGCAGGGTCACCCAGAACGGCACGCCCAGCGACTCCGCGCACGCCTCGAACTCGCGGTCGAGCTGGCGCACGGCGTTGGCGGCCGTGAGGTAGGCCACGGCCAGGAAGTGCACCACCGTCGCCGCGATCAGCAACCCCAGCGTGCCGACCGTGCCGGCCCACGGGTTCGGCAACTCCAGCCCGGGCAAGCGCAGGGTCGGACGGTTGAAGAAGAAGACGTACGCGATGCCGATCACAAGTCCCGGCAGGGCCAGGGGCAGCGTGGCAAGCAACTGCAACCCGCCGCGCAGCACCCGCAGTCCGCGCCCCCGCTCCACGAGGTAGGCCAGCAGGAACGCCAGCGGCGTGCCGATGGCAACCGTGCCGAACGCCAGCTGCAGGCTGATCCAGAACGGCCCCGCCCCGCGTCCACTCGTGTGGCTGAAATCGTAGTGGCGCAGGGTGAGTGCGAGATTGTACGGCCAGTTCGCGAACAGCGAGGCCGCCACGCCGGCCAGCGTGATGAGCAGGAGCACGGTGCTCACGCCGCCGCAGACGACACCGAAGCCGGCATCCACCCACGGCCGGCGGCGCGGCGCGTGCAGCACGCTGCGCGCGGTCAGGGCCGCGCCCGCCCGCCGCGCCAGCAAGCGGTCCGCGCCAAAGGCCAGGACCGCCGGCCCGAGCATGACGAGGCTGGCAACGGCGCCCATGTTGAAGTTCTGCTGGCCAACCACTTGCTGGTAGATGTCCACCGCCAGCACGCTGTAGTTGCCGCCCACGATCTTCGGCGCCCCGAAATCCGTGAAGGCGTGCAGGAAGACGGCTGAGACCGCCGCCGCCAGCGGCAGCCGCACGGCCGGCAGCGTCACCGTGAAAAACGTGCGCCACGCCGAGGCGCCCAGCGAGCGGGCGGCCTCGTAGAGCCGGGCATCGATCGTGCGCAGCCCGACCAGCAGCACGAGAAACGCGACCGGGAACGTGTACACCGTTTCCGCGAGCACGATGCCCACGGGACCGTAGAGCCCGATGTCCACGCCCGGCACGGCGCCGAAGCACCCCGTCGTAACCAGTCCGCGGCGCCCGAACAGGTAGACGAGCGAGAGGCCATAGAGCATCGTCGGCGCGAAAAGCGGGAGCATGGCGACCAGCCGGTGAAACACGCGTCCCCGCACGCAGGCGTGGGTGAGCGCGTAGGCCTGCACGAAAGCCAGCGTCACGGCGAGGAGCGTCGTCAGCACGGACACATGCAAGGTGTTGAACAGCGACTGGCGCAGGCGCGGATTCACGAAGTAGTCGCGGAAGTTGGCCAGCCCGACAAAGCATTCACCGCCGCCGCCGGCGGCGGGCTGCGCGCGGTGCAGGCTGCGCACGAGCAATTCGCCGAGGGGCAGCACCAAGGCGAGCGCCAAGGCAGCGGCCAGGGCCAGCAGCAGAACCAGGCGCACGCGCCCTTCGAGCGTGCCTTTCATGCCGGGACCGCTTCGGCAAACGCGTGCAAACGCGCGGCGGGCAGCCGCACCGGCACGCGCGCCCCCGGCGCCAGCCCCAGTTCGCGAATGCCCCGGGCGCGCACCTCCGCGTCCAGGGTGAATGGCTCTCCCGTCCCGAGCCGCAGGGTCACGAGGTGCGACGCGCCGCGAAACTCGATGCCGACGATCACGGCCGGCAGCACGTTCTCGCCCGTCTCCTCGCCGGGGTGCACGTCCTCGGGCCGGATGGCCAGCGTCAGGGCGCCCCCGCCCGCGGGCAGGTCGGGCGCGGACAGCGCGAGGTCGCCCCGTGTGGCCCGCGCGCCGCCGGCGGCGCGGAAGCCGGGCAGGAAGTTCATGCGGCCGACGAAGTCCGCGACGAAGGGATCGGCGGGAGCGTGGTAGAGTTCGCGCGGCGCGGCGAACTGCACGACACGCCCCGCGCGCAGCACCATGACGCGGTCGGACATCGTCAACGCCTCCTCCTGGTCGTGCGTGACCATGAGCGTCGTGAGACCGAGCCGCTGCTGGAGGGCGCGCATCTCCTGGCGCAGGTGCACGCGCACCTTCGCGTCAAGGGCCGAAAGCGGCTCGTCCAGCAGCAGCACGCGGGGCGCGACGGCGAGCGCGCGCGCCAGCGCCACCCGCTGCTGCTGGCCGCCGGAGAGCTGGGCAGGGTACTTCCCCGCGCAGTCGGCCAGTTGCACGAGCTCCAGCATCGCGCGCGCCCGGTCCCGGCGCGTGGCCCGGTCGCCGCCCCGCACGCCGAACGCCACGTTCGCCTCCGCGGTCAGGTTCGGAAAGAGCGCGTAGGATTGGAAGACGATGCCGCAGCCGCGGCGCGCGGGCGGCGCCCCGGTCACGTCCTCGCCCGCGATCCTGACGCGGCCGCCGTCCGGCGTTTCGAGCCCCGCAATCACACGCAGCAGCGTGGTCTTGCCGCAACCGCTCGGACCGAGAATCGTGACGAACTCGCCGGGGTTGACGGCGAGCGAGATGCCGGACAGCGCGGCGAAGGCGCCGAAGCGCTTGGATATGTCTGTGGCGGCCACGGCCGCGGAGGGTGTCGGTGTCACGCCGGCTTCACTTCCTGGCTTCGCTCTTGCCCCCGTAGCGCTTGCCCCACTCGTCGAGGATCCGCGCCCGCTCCCGCGAGGCCCAGACCCAGTTCACGTTCGTTGACAGGACAGCGCGCGGATCGGCCGGGTAGTCGGCATCGCGCACCTGCGACGGCACGTCGGGTGCGGCCAGGATCCGGTTGAACTGCGCGTAGTCCGCGAAGATGGCGTCCCCGAGCGCCCAGTCGAGAAAGAGCCGGGCTTCCGGCTTGAGCGCGGGCTTGCGGATCAGCGCGTTGACCTCGACCTCCCAGCCGCAACCCTCGAGGGGAAAGACCGCGCGCAGCGGTTCGCCGTCGCGCCGTTGCTTCATAATGCGGGTATCGAACGAGATACCGAGGGGGAACTCGCCCGTACCCGCGAGCTTGGCCGGCTTGGAACCGGAGTGCGTGTACTGCGCCACGTTGGCATGCAACCGGTCCAGAAACGCCCACCCCGCCGCTTCGCCGCGCGCCTGCAGGAACCCGCACACCAGCGCGTAGCCGGTCCCCGAGCTGGCCGGGTTCGGCGCGGTGATGCTGCCCGCGTAGCGCGCGTGCGTGAGGTCGTCCCAACACGCCGGCACGGGCAGGTTGAGGCGCCGCAGCTCGACGGTGTTGCAGGCCACGGCGCACATCCACACCTTGATGCCCACCCAGTGCGGCGGCACGTGCGCCGCGTCGCGGAACGTCGGCGCGATGCGCGCGCAGCCCGCCGGCGTGTAACCCTCGAACAGGCCTGCCTCGTCGCAGGCGTAGAGCGGCGCAAGCGGGACGCCCCACACCACGTCCGCCACGGGAGCGTCCTTCTCCGCCAGCAGACGCGCGGCCACGATCCCCGTCGAATCGCGGACGAGCTTGAGCGCGATTTCCGGATGCTCCCGGCGCCAGCGCGCGGTATACACGGCCAGTTCGTCGTCCTCGAGCACCGTGTACACCACCAGTTCGCGCTGCGCGGGGGCCCGTTGGCCGCAACCCGCGCCAAACAAGAGCGCCGGCAGGGCGAGTCCGAGCAGAAGACGGTCAGTCGCTTTCATGATCGCACCCTAGTTCCCCATTGTCAGACCGGAGTGAGCGCGCCGTTGCTATCGCGTGTGCCGACGCCGCCCGCGCAAGCCGCTACGGCGGCGAGCAGACGTTCGATGTCCGCGGGGAAGACATGGCCGATCGTACCGATGCGAAAGCAGTCCGCCTGGCTGATCTTGCCGGGGTAGATCACGAACCCGCGGGCCTTGAGCCGCTCGTAGAACGCCGGAAACGACCAGCCGGGCGTCGCCGGATTATGGAACGTGGTGATGATGGGCGACATCAGGTGCGGCGGGAGCAGTGGACGGAACCCCAGGCCCTGCATGCCCTGCACAAGCAGGCGCTGATTCGTGGCATAGCGGGCGTGGCGGGCAGCCACGCCGCCTTCGGCCTCCAGTTCGGCGAGCGCCTGCGCAAAAGCCCGCACGACGTGCGTGGGGGAGGTGTAACGCCACTTACCCTGCCCCCGCTCCATCTCCAGCCATTGATCGTGCAGGTCCAGCGACAGCGAGCGGGCCTGCCCCGCCCGCTTCGCCAGCAGCGCCCGGCGGGCGATCGCGAAGCCGAAGCCCGGCACGCCCTGGATGCACTTGTTCGCGCTGCTGACCAGGTAATCCACGTCGAGCGCGCCGATGTCCAGCGGGAGGCCGCCGAACGAGCTCATCGCATCCACGATGAACACGCGCCCGTGCCCCTTCACGATGGCGGCGGCCTCCGCCAGCGGATTCAGCAAGCCGGTGGTGGTCTCGACGTGGACCATGCCGACGTGCGTAATCCCGGCATCGGCGGCGAGCGCCGCCGCCAGGCGCGCCAGGTCCGGCGCAGCCGTTTCCCCGCTGTCATGCACCGCCACCGGGATCCGCAGCCGCAGCGCGATGGCGGCCATGCGCTGCCCATAGGCGCCGTTCGTCAGCACCAGCAGCTTCCCGTCCGGCGGCACTTCGGTGCCGATCACGGACTCGACCGCGAACGTGCCGCTGCCCTGCATCAGCACGCTCGTGTAGCCGTCGCGGGCGGTCGCCAGCCGCACCAGTCGCTCGCGAATGGGTTGGACCATGCCTGCGTTGTAGTCGGCGTCCCACGTGCACCAGTCGCGCAGCATCGCGTGACGCACGCCGGGAGACGTGCTCAATGGCCCGGGGGTCAACAGCAGGTAGGGGTTCTCGGCGCAGGCAGGCATGCTTTACTCCGGCAGGGTGTCGTGTTGCGTAACGGTCTCGTGAATGTGCATTCCGCGCAGCGCCAGGGCGGCGAAGAACGCCGCGGGCGCGAAGGCCCGCTCGGGGTTCACCACGCCCGTACCCCGGTGCAGCCCGCGGCCGATGAAGTCCGCGGCGATGCCCATGGGAATGCCCACGTTGCGCGTGTAGGCCCGCAGCCCGGCCCACTCGGGGACGGAGCCATCGGAGGGCGGGTGCGTGTGCGTGAGGGTGTGGCGCCGGATGACGCCGTCTTTCCAACCGTCCACTTCCACGTGCAGCGCATAGCCGTACAGCGGGGTCGTGGTCCCTTCCCGGCTCTGCAGGAGATAGGCGGCAATGGCGTCGAAGATGCCGAACTCGACCCCCTGCAGCCGCACGCGGTCGTTGCGCATGAATCCCCAGTCGTAGAGCGCGCGCACCAGTGCCATGTTGGGGGCCGGCCAGGTGCCACGCGTTTCGATCAGGCGTACCCCCTTGTCCTTGAGGGACTCGGCCAGGCAGAACGTCTCGTTGTGCGGAATGATGTACTCCGGCAGTGCGCCGTACGGCTCCGGCAGGCGGACATTGCGCGGCCGGGCGAAGGGCGGCACTGGCCGGAACGCCCCATCCTCGTAGACGCAGCGCCCGGGCAGGGACGGATCGTACTCGTAGCGCGTGGTCTCGGCGATGGAGGCGGAGAACGCAACCGGCCGGAAGGCGCCGTGGCTCACCCGCACGGCCTCCACGCGGTCCAACTGGTTGGCCGCGTGCATGGCCATGAGATTGGTGACGCCCGGCGTCATGCCGAAGCCGGCCACGAGGATGCGCCCGGCTTCGCGGAGCACCGCATCCTGCGCCCGCTCCTCGCCGAAGCCGTTGAGGTTCACGCCATGGCAGCCCGCCTCCGCGATCGCCGCGGCCGCGGGGCCGTTCAGGGCGATGGTCAGACCGTCCATGACCACGTCGTACCCGCGCAGCTGCGCCACGGTGCGCGGGCGGTCGGTGACGTCCGTGCGGGCAAAACGCACCCGCGGGTCGTTCAGCCAAGCCACGACCGCGCGCCCCGCCGCCTCGTCGGTATCGCCGACGACGATCTCCTCCGCCGCGCCGTGTTGCACGACGTCGAGAATCGCCTCCCGGCAGATCCGGCCCGCCCCGCCCAGACAAAACACTCTCACGTTCGCACCTCCTGACGTTCCCGCGGTCGGCGCCCTGACGGACGCATACGCGAGCGCCAATGCTGCGACCCGCGCGTACGAGCCACGCGAGCGCTATGTTAGTTTTATATTAGACCCGCGTCCTCGCTTGCATCATGGACGACTCACTGCCATAGTTGTTACCAGCGAAGGCCGCGCCGGTCGCGCCGCTGCGCCGCGGGGCGGTACCCGCGACCGCGACGGCCGCGGCGCGCCACCCAGGAGTCCATGCTGTCATGACCACGCCCCTGCTGCCCTCCCGTGTCCGCGCCGTTATCTTCGACATCTCAGGCACCGTCCTCGACCACGGGAGCCGCGGCCCCGTCGTCGCGTTCGTGACGCTCTTCGCGCGCCACGGCGTGGCCCTCACCCCCGAAGAGGCGCGCGGCCCCATGGGCGCCCACAAACTCGACCACATCCGGAGCCTGCTGGCCGAGCCGGGGATCGCCGCACGCTGGCAGGCCGCGAACGGCGCCCTGCCGGCGGCGGACCAGGCCGAGCAGCTTTACGGGGAGTTTACAACGGTCCAGCGGGAGGTCCTGCCCGGCTTCTGCGACGTCATTCCCGGCGTCCCCGCCATGGTAGCGGCCTTGCGCGCGCGCGGCATCCGCATCGCGAACACGACGGGGTTCGACTCCGGCATGCTGACCGACCTGACCCGGCTGGCCGCGGAGGGCGGCTACACGCCGGACCTGTGGGTCTGCCCGAACGACGTCGGCGGCGGGCGCCCCGCGCCCTGGATGATCTTCCATGCCGCGCGCCGCCTGGAGCGCTACCCGCTCAGCACCTTCATCAAAGTGGGGGACACGGCCGCGGACGTGGCGGAGGCGCATGCGGCCGGCACGTGGAGCGTGGCTGTCGTCCGTACGGGAAACGAGATGGGGCTCGCCGCGGCGGAGTTGGCCGCCCTGCCCGCCGCCGAGCGGGAGGACCGGCTCGCGGCTGCCCGCGCCCGGCTGGCCGCCTGCGGACCGCACTACCTGATCGACTCCGCCGCCGATCTCATTCCGGTCGTGGACGACGTCTCCGCCCGTCTGGCACGCGGGGAAAGGCCTTCACACCTCATTCCGCTGAACCCCCCCTCCCCGTAGCGGGCCCAGGCACCGATCCCTGTGTCACCGATCCCCTGCGCCTACCGGCGTGCCGCCGCGAATGTGTCGCGAACACGCACGCCACTGGCGGGCGAGTCCGTGAAGAAGCCGTCGATGCCGTTCTCCAGCGCGCCGCGCAGCTCGGCTTCGGCCGTGGGAAAGCGCGTGCGATCGTAACTGTCGTCGGCGAACGTCCACGCCAACACGGCGAAACCGGCGGCGTGCGCCTCCGCAATGCGCGGCGTCGCGTCGTCCGCGAGGGCCAGGCTCTTGTGGACCGCGAAGGTGTGGATCTGCTGCTTCAGCGCCGGCCACTCGTTCCGGTCGGGCCACTTGGTGAACAACCACGCGCACGGCGATTGCAGCCGGGGCCGGCACGCCTTCAGGGTGTCGAGCGCGAAGCACTGCAGGTAGATCGGAATGCCCGTGCGCGGATCTTCCAGGCTCTGTTCGCGCACGAAGCGCAGGAACGGTTCGACCATGCGGCCACCCTGCTTGAGCTCCGGCACGATGCCGACCCTGCGTCCGGTTTCGCGGCAGTACGCACGCACCAGCGCCACGATTTCGGCCAGGGTGGGGACCGGTTCGCGTCCATTGTGCTCGGCGGGGCGGCGGCTGTTCGACTGGCGCGTTCGCAGCCGCTTGACCTGCTCGAGCGTGAAATCGCCGGGGTACCAGCAGGCGTGGCCCCTGCTGTTCGTCCGGCACAGGTCGGCGAACTCCGGCCGCTCGGCAACGTCCGTGGTGCGGTTCAGCGAGTCGTCGTGCAGCGCGATCAGCACGCCGTCCGCAGTCAGGCAGAGGTCGGGCTCGATGTAGTCCGCGCCCTGCTCCATGGCGAGCCGGTAGGCCCCCAGCGTATGCTCGGGCCGTTCCAGGCTGGCCCCCCGGTGCGCGATGACGACCACCCCCCCCGGGTGCCGTGCCGCCGCTTCCGCCGCCCTGCACCGCCCGGAGGCAGCCAGGCAGACCACCGCCGCCACCGCCCCGAATAGGCGCCCTCGATTCCGCCGTCCTCGCATCAAGGTGTCTCCTTTCATCCGGAAGCGCTATCAGACCGCATCGTACCGGCCCGTTCACGCCGCGTCACTCGCCGTTGGCGTAGATTCACATCTCCCACAAGGCGTCGCCGGCGGACGTGTCGAATCGTACGCGGCGCCCCCGGTGCTGTTGCGATGCGGTCAAACGAGTAGGAGAGAGGGGCGCGGGCAGCGTCGGCCGACCAGTCCGACAAGCCTGCACACGATTGACCTTGCATGGCTATCTGATGATGAAGAGCGTCCCCTGCGTCGGCGATGGCGGCAGAAGCGACTGCGCGAAAGGCACGAACGCAAACACGAAATCGGTGTCCTCGGCCGTGCCGCCGGGGGCGTCGAAGCCGGAGACCACGAACTTCTGCCCGGGACCGTCATAGACCCAACTCAGCGCGTTGCCGGAAACGGGATCCTGATTGTTGCCGCTGTTGATGTCGCCGAGGACGGCGCAGTCGGTCAGGAGCAGGATGCCGTCCTGGTCGGAGCGGTAGCCGCCCTGGCCGTTGGGGATACGGATGTCGACCTGGCCGGCGCCGGTGCCGTCGGTTGCCGTGAAGCCGCCCGTCCCCTTGAGCACGGCACCGTCGCCGCGGAGGCGCCCGCCGACGAGGTTGACGGTGTTGTAGGGCAGGTACAGGAAGCTGAAGGAACCGTCGACGCCGGCGTCGGAGGTGTCGTCCTGGGCGGTGGTACGGACCTGGATGTGCCAACTGCCGAGGGTGGCCTCGCCGCGCACGACGTTCACGTCGTCGGCGTGCTGGAGGACGCCGGCCGAGACGTAGTTGCCGACGGTGGTGTTGTCGCCGCCGGTCACGAAGAGCATCCCGTTGAGGCGCGCATCGACGTTGGGGATGCGGACCACGTAGTGCCCCGCGTTGCGCCAGCCCGCCACGGGGGCGAGTTTGGCGACGGTGGTTCCCGCCGGCAGGTGCGGCCCCGCGAGGACCGTGCCGTTGGGATCGACATGGGCGCCGATCCAGCCTTCGCCCTCCCACGCGAACGGAAAGAAGGCGAAGGCGGTGTTGAAGTTCTTCTCGGCGTGTCCCGACAGGTCGAAGGCCGGGAACCCCATGCCGTTGTCGTAGCGGGTGTCGGGGCCTCCGGTGTAGGTGAGATCGCCGGCCACGCAGAGCACGCTGTCGGCGCCGTCGTTGGCGCTGCCCATGATCAGGCCATGGGTCTGGAGCAGGCGGGAGTCGCCACTGTAGAGCTCGTGGTCGCCAGCATTGGCGTTCAGGAAGTTGACGCTGAAGCCGGGGCTCTGGTTGACGACCGTGTAGGTGGGGGTGCCCGCGGCCGGGGCGATCGTGACGCGGGCGGCGCGAACCGGGGGATTGCCGAGATTCCGCGGGCTGGCGCCGTGGAACAGGTTACGCACGTCGGCGTCGCTCAGCGCATGGTGGAAGAGCGCCACATCGTCGATATAGCCGTCCCAGTTGCGCGCACCGTCGCCGACGCGGTAGTCGCCGATGTGGAGGCCGGTGGAGTTGCTGAGGTCGCCCGGCACGCTGGCCGTGTCGCGGTCGTCGCGCAGCACGCCGTCGTGGTAGTAGCGCGCGCGATTGGCGGTGCGGTCCCAGAGCAGGGCGACGTGGTGCCAGAGGTTGTCGTTGACCACGGGGCCGTCGATGTCGTTGACCGCCGTCCCGGAGAGGACCCTGAACCACCACTCGCCATCGTGAGCGGTGCCGACCGAGAACTCGCAGGAGTAGTCGGGCGCGGTCGACCAGACGTACTTGCGCGAGTCGGAACCGTCGCCGCCGATGTCGGCGTAGCGGTACCAGGCGGTGACGGTGACCTGCTGCTGACCGTTCGGGATGCAGGACTGCGTGACGTCGACGTAGCCGACGGAGGTTGGGCTGCTGTTGATGCGCAGTCCCCCCGCGCCACGCGCGTACTCGCCCGCCGTGGTCGCCAGGGAGACGCCGGTGCCGACGGCGGCGCTGCTGGCGCCGCCGACTGTATCCGCGTAGCCGGTGTCGAAGGGCCAGTAGTGCGTCAGGTCGGCGCGGGCGCATGTGAGGGTGACGAGGAGGACGACGCAGGTCGCCAGAACGGTTCCCAAGGTTTGCATGGTCATCCTTTGCTGTCGCGGCAAACAACAACGTTGCAGAAAAGCTTTGGATCGCAATCAACGGCGATAGTTAGACAGAGCATCGTGAGCACCCTTTTTTCAGGTTCAGGCGACTTCGCGCGCCAGCGGCGACTGGGGCAGCGTGGCGAGGAGGCGGGAGAGGGTAACCGTCGGCAACTCGAACAGCGTGCCGAAGGCGGACGCATCGGCCGCGGACAGGGTGCGCCGGGACGCGATGCCCGTGAGGCAGGCCCAGGCGAAGCGCTCGTCCCAGCACGCCACCGGCTGGACCAGGCCGCGCACGCGGATGTCGTGCGGGCGGCTGTAGCGCGCTTCGGTCACGAACACGTCGGCCAGCAACAGGGTGAAGAGGATCTTGAACACGAGGCGTTGATCCGTGGCGGCGCCCAGGCGCTCGGTAACGGCATAGGATAGCTGGATAAGGGTCACCGGCTGGCTGGCCTGCGGCAGTTCCGGCCAGACGTCGTGCGCGGCTTCGTAGAGCCGCTGGCGAAACAACCGCGACGGCAGCGGGCACTTCAGGCGCGCCTCGATCAGCCCGCGAAGCAGGGCGAGGGTGGCATCCGCAACAGCCGGGGCCGCTGCGGCGGCGGCGGGCAGTTGCACGGGCGTGACCAGCACGTCGCCGCGGTATGGCGTGAGCTTGACGCAGCCCGCCTCCTCCGCCTGGGCGGCCAGGCGCCGCACGGTCGCGGTGTCGCAGCCGGCGGCCAGCGCCGGATCGAGACGGGTCAACTCGTAGGCGATCGCCGCACCGACGGGGCGACGCTCCTTCCGCAGGACCTCCTCCAGGGCGGCGCAGAACCGCAACACAGCGGCGGAAAGCGGCGCGGACGCGACAGGCCCCGCCGCTGCCGGCAACGCCGGAACCGCTCTTCCCTGGAACTTCGCCACCGCGGCGGGCGGGGGCGCCAACTGGCGGAGGACCGGGCCGGCCACGCCCCGCGGCGCGGCGGCGGCGGGCGTCCCGCAACCCACGAGCGCCACCCGTCGGCCCATTTCGTGCAGTTTGCCGAACAGCGGCTCCGCGCCGGCATCCAGGCCGGCGAACACGAACCACTGCACGTCGGGCAGCGTGAAGGCCGCCGTCAAGGCGTCCACGGCCAGGCGCAGCGGCAGCCAAGCGCCCTGCTCCTCCTCCGCGGGGATCGGCTCCACCGGCAGCAGGTGGTCCTGGATCGTCCGGTTCAACCCGGCCCGGTCGGCGGAATCGAGCACGTGTCCGTTATGCAGGTTGCCGTACGCGCGCCGCACCGCAACCGGACCCAGGCGCGCCGCCGTCGCGAAGACGGCCGCGAGGGCCGGCGCCGCCGGTTGGACGGGGGCCGCCCGCAGCAGGTTCTCGAGATTCACGAAGACGGCCACGCCCGCGGGCCATGCCGGCGGCGTTGCGGCTTCGGGCGTTGTCGCGACTGCGTTCATGCGTGCCACAGACTATACCGGACCGCCGGCCTTTCCGGTTGTCAGTTCTCGGTTAATCTCCTGTCTACGGCGCGTTTGAGCGGCCCTAACGAAAAGTTAGCGCGTGACTCACACCCATTTGACGGCGGGCGGCTTTACTAACACCGACGCGAAACAAGAAGGGGCGGCCACAGGCGACCCCGGCGCGGCATGAGGTACACGGGTAGCGGGTAGACAATAGCGAGCGGAGGAGGCTGGATATGAACCGATGGATATGGGCAGGGGCATGGGTAGCAGGCGTGGCGCTGACCCTCGGGGCCAACGCGGCGACGACGATCACAAGTTGGGAGACCGTCGCCTGCAGCGGCATGAACGGCATCTCGGAGTGGGTCTTGCCCCACTACAGCAACGAGGTCATCTATGACGGCGGCGTCAGCGGCAGCACGTTGACGAACGTCGTGCGCTGGACGGCGGACAAGACGTACATCCTGAAGGGACCGATCTTCGTCGGCAGCGGCTGCGTGCTCGTCATCGAGCCGGGCACCGTCGTGCGCGGCTATCCGTGGACCGACCCGAACGTGGCGAAACCGGGCACGCTCTGCGTGACGAAGGGCGGCCTGCTGCTCGCGCGCGGCACGGCGCAAAAGCCGATCGTCTTCACCGATATGTGGGACAACAACGTGCCCGGCATGACGCCCGGCACAGTCGCCCATAACGGCGGCGCTGCGGCGCCCGGGTACGACGCCTACGCCGCGCCGTGGCTCGGCGCGGACGGCGTCCGCGATTACTCGATCTGGCAGCCGGCCTTCGGCTACTGGGGCGGCGTAATCCTCATCGGCAAGTGCCCGGTCGCCAACGGCACGACGCCCGAAGGCGCCGTGGCGGCGGTGACGACGGCCTACGCGGAGGGGTTGCCCAACAGCGCCGCGACGCAGTTCGGCAACGGCCCGCTGGACGATGACGATAGCAGCGGCGTGCTGACCTACCTCTCGATCCGCTACAACGGCTATCCCATCTCCGGCACGTCGGAAGTCAACGGCCTCTCGCTCTACGCCGTCGGCCGCGGCACGGAGATTCACCACATCGAGTTGATGAACCCGATTGACGACGCCGTGGAATGGTTCGGCGGCACGGTGAACACGAAGTACCTGGCGGCCTGGGCGTTCGGTGACGACGGCTTCGATTCGGACGAGGGCTATCGCGGCAAGGCGCAGTTCCTGCTGGGCGTGCAGGGCGCCGTCCATGACATCGTCAACGACGAGGGCGCCGGCTCGTATGTCAGCGTCGTCGGTTCCGCCTGGGGGGACAAAGGCATGGAGATCGACGGTTCGACCGGCAACGATCGCAGCCAGCCCCTGGGGCTCTCGCAGTGGTACAACCTCACGCTGATCGGCAAGGGCCCGACGGATGGGCTGACCCTGGTGGGCAGTCCGGCCGCCAACGAAGCCAGCGATCAGGTGGACGCCAACAGCGCGATCCTCTGCCGCGACAACGCGGGACCGCAGATTCGCAACTCGATCATGATGGACTTCCGCGGCGCCGGCGTCGTGGTCGAAGCCCGCAACGACCGGGTGCTGAACGGCTATGCGTTCGACTGCCAGACGCGCGCCACCACGGCGTTCAACGTGTGGCCGGCGAACGGCAATGCCGCCTTCCCGAACGAGGGTCTCTACACGACGCAGAGGGACGGCCTGCAGCTCGAAGTGCGCAACTGCCTGTTCCACAACATCGCCGGAACGGTGATGCCGCGCGATTTCGCAGAAATCGCCCTGCGCGCCGGTTACGAAAATGCCGGCAGCAAGGACTTCGATCCGCACGTGTCCATGAAGCCGTCCGCCGGGACGCTGGCCGTTGACTTCCTCGATGCCGCCTATGGCAACGCCGTTGTGGCGGCCAGCCCGATCGCCGGCCTCAGCCGCTTGCTGGACCCGAACTCGGACCTGACGGCCAAGAACGTGTACGCGATCACCAACCTCAATCCCTGCGCCGCGAACGCGGCGGTCGCCAGCGCGCCCCTGCCGCCGCACGACGGGTTCTACTCCCCTGCGGACTACATCGGCGCCTTCAGCCCGACGCATAACTGGCTGGCCGGCTGGACCCTGATCGCGAAGCTCGGGCTGACCGACACGAGCATGAACACGAACGCCACCGTGGGCGTCGCGGCCATCGGGCTGCACCCCTCGATCCAGTTCGCGACGGATGCCGGCGCGCGCTATCGCGTGGACGGAACCACCAACCTCGTGACCGGCGCCTGGCAGACCCTGGGCCACGTGACCGGCACGGGCGCCAGCGCGTGGTTCTCCGACGACAGCGGTGCGAAGGTGCAGTTCATGCGCGTGACGCGCGAGTAGCCGTCCGCCCCGCGGCGGCGGCGCCTGGCAGCCGCCGCCGCCTCCGCCGTGCGCCGCCCCGCTCCAGGGGCGGCGCGTTTACCGGATACGATCTACAGATGCAGATGCTGAAACACGCAACCAGGCCCACGCGCGCGACGGACCGGCTCCGGCAGACCCTGACGGGGCTGGCGGGCGTGTGCCTGGTCGTTGGCCTGGCGCCCGCGGCGACGCTTCCGCCGCCAACCCCGGCGCCTTGCGAGCCGCTCGCCTGGGCGGCCGCCCTGGCCGCAGGCATGCCGACCGATGACGATCTCTGGCTGCGGGAACAGGGGCGCGTGCTCGAAAGCACGGCGCGCGCCTGGCTCGCCCGCGGCGACCTGGCGCAGGCCGAGGCCTGCGCCGCACGCATCCATACCTGGCAGCAGGGCGCCCTCCTCGCCGACCTCGCCACCGCGCACGCCGGCGCCGGGCAGACCCACGCAGCGCGCGCGTTGCTGGCACGGGCCGACGACTGCGCCCGCGCCGCCGAAACCCGCTACCGCGACGGTACGCTGGGCTGGACCGCCAGCCGCATCGCCGCCCACGCGGCGCTGACGCGCTGCGCCCTGGACCCCGCCGCCGCCGCGCCCTCTCCCGCATGCGCCGAGGCCGGCCCCACCGCCTGGTTCTCCCTGCTGCGCTGGCACACGCAGCTCCCGGTCACCGCCTTGTGCGCCTGGGCCACCGCCCCGCGCGACGCTGGCGCGCTGGCCGGGGCCCAGGCCGGCTTGCTCGAGCAGGCTGCGCAACGCACCCACCTGACGGACGCCGACGTGCGGCTGTTGACCGACACCCTCCGGACCGCGCTCCCCCGCCAGGCGCAAACCGCCCGGCCGGGCGCGACGGCGCGGCTGGCGGCCTGGCTGCAACGGCGGGGGTGCGCCGCTGACGCCGCCCGCGCCTTGCCCGCCGACGAACCGCGCGCCACGGCTCTCGCCGAGGTGGCCGCCGCGCTCGCCGCGCCCGCGGCCGCCCC
>CAYOBW010000056.1:0-30979 GCA_964402115.1 uncultured Victivallales bacterium | reverse complement strand
CGCACTTCGTCGAGCAGGCCCTTGTACTGGAAGCCGTTCAGCCACGAGCCCAGGGTGAGGGTGTCGCCACGGCCGGGGGGCACGCCCGTGAGCGGCGCCTGGACGCTGACCCGGCCGTTGATGTACTCGCGGGCCTCACGGCCGTCGAACGTGACGACCAGGTGATTCCAATCGCCCGCCAGCAGCGGCAGCCGGCGCTCCCAATAGCTCACGGCCGTCTTGTTCGTGCTTGCGGCGAAGACCGGCGTCGGCACATCCGCCCAGGCTTCGGTGGCGTGCGTGCTGACCACCCACCCGGACGCGTTCAGGCCGCCGCGCCACCAGGCGGCGCTGACCAGTTTGTAATTCGTGCGGGGATCGGGCGTCTTGAACCAGAGGGAGACGGTGCGGTTGGAGCACGCCTCCAGGGGATTGCCGTCGCCCCGCAGAAAGCCGCGCGTGAAGAGCGCACAGCGCCCGCGCACGCCCTCTCCCGCCCCCACCTTGCCGAAGACCGTGCACAGGTCGTGCCGGCGGCCGGTGAGGTCAGCCAGGGCCACCTCCCCGTCCGCCGCCGGCCCGTCGAAGCCGTACCAGGCCACCAGTCCGGCCTGCAGGGGATCGCCAACCGCGGCGGGCAGCGCCGCCGGCGCGACGGCGGACCGGACGAACACCGCGTTCGTTGCTGCGGCGGGACCGGTGGCGGGCAGCCCGCTGCGGCGAACCAGCTCGCGAATGCGCGCCACCAGCGGGCTGTCGGGGCTGACGGGGTCGCCGCAGACCTTGACCATCTCCAGGAGTTGATCGAGGTCGCTGTTCGCCTCCGACAGGACGGGCATGAGCAAGGCGCCGTAGACGCGGACGGCGCCGGAGATGCGCCGCAGCACAATCCGCGTGGCGGTCGGGTACTTGCGGAGCGGCACGATGAACGTATCCGTCTTCGCCTGTTCTCCGACCGTGACGACGTTCATGAAGAGGTCGAGCGCCAGGGCTTCGCCCTTGGGGTCGAACAGCTGCACGGCCAGATCCCCATCCGCCGAGGGGGCGTGCATGACGGTCAGGGCGCAGTCGCCCGCCAGCAGCGTACGATCCAGTTCGATCCACAGCCGGCCGCGGCCAAGCGCCTCATCCGCCGCCACGCTCCAGCAGGCTGGGTCGGCCGCCAGGGTGCCCCCTTCGCAACCGACGCCCGTCACCCAGGCCGGATGGGCCTGGGCGGCGAAGTCCTGTACGGTAGCGGGGCCGAAATGCAGTTCCGCGATCTCCGGCTCCACCCCGCGCGCCGCCCCCGTCAGGGCCGCCGCAGCGACGAAACCGCACACGCACGTGCGCGCGGAAGGAATGGACCATGCATGTGTCGAGGGTCGCATAGCGGTGCTCCTGGTTTCGCTTTCTCAGGCGTTGTCAACGCATTGGCACGCCGCACGAACGGATGTGACTCTTTCATGTGTTCATACGTCTGTCAACGCGGCGTTCTTCAGCCAACATGCTGCCCAACGAGCCGGGTGCGTGCGCGGGTGGTGAGCCTGCAGGCGACGGCCATGACGGCGGCGGACCGTCGTCTCCATGTGGTGGCTCTGGTGCACACGCTGTAGAGTCGCCGCGGTGACGCGGCCGCGATCCCCCGTAGAAGGACGCCGCTCCCGCGCCGTCCATGACAAATCGGGGAGGCCCGTGCGTGAGTGCGGTGCGGGCCTGCGGCGGCTGCTCGCTTGCCTGCACGCTCTTGTGCCTCTTGGGGACGGCGCAGGCGCACCGTCCTACGGGCTGCTGACTGGTCACTGGCAACTGCCGTTTCCAGGGTAAAGGGCATCCGTGGGAGGGCAGACCGGGTTCAGCGGTCGGGGCGGTGGGCCTCGACGCGGTAGTAGCGGAAGGTGGTGCGGTCGGTGAGGACGGTGTGGACGTTGGTGGGAGGGGTGGCGGGGAGGGCGGAGACCAGGCGGTGCCAGAGGGCGTCGCTGAGGTTGGTCTTGGCGCTAAGGGCGTAGAGGGCGTTGCTGGCGCTCGACCACGCGAGGCGCAGGCCGTCGGGGAGGGCGACGAGGGCGGTGAGCGCGAGCACGGAAGCGGCGTTGGTGGGGTTGGTCCCGGCCTGGTACTCGTCCAGGTTCGTCAGGCCATCGTGGTCCCCATCGGCGGCGGCGGCGCCCTCGGCGCTGTCGCTGGCGCCGAAGTAGGTAGTCTCCCACAGGTCGGCCATGCCGTCGCCGTCGCCGTCGATCAGCGAGCGGGTGTCGAAACGGGTGGTCGCGTGGGCCCACACCTCGCCTTGGGCGTTGACGGCGCGGCAGCGGTAGTAAAGAGGCACGCCGGGGGGTAGTCCGTCGACACGCACGGCGAAGGCGCCGACGGAAAGCGCGCCGGCCGGCACGGTGTGGAGCCACGCGGCGGGATTGGTGCCGCCGTCGGACAAGCCCCAGTGGACGGTCACGGCGGCGGTCTGGTTGCTGAGGGTGTAGAGGAGCTGTCCGCTCAGCCGGGCGGCGGCGCCGTCGATGCCCGCGGGCGGGCGGTTGACGATGGCGAGCAGTGGGTCGCCGTCGTACACCTTGCCACCGCCCGCGCAGGCGGCCGCGCCCATCGCCGCCGCCGCCTGTCGCTGCGCGTACTTCGCTTCACGCCAGGCGTCGGTTCCGTCCAGCGCGAAATTCGGCATGTCGGCGCGGGGGCGTGCGGCCAACGCGGCGGCGCCCGCGCGGACGATGGCGAGGGCCTCGGTGTAGGCCGCGCCCGTGAGACCCGCGAGGCAGGGGCTCACCTCGGGCCGGTCGAAGCTCACCTGCGGTCCCGGATTCGAGGTGCAGGTGGCCATGCCGCCAAAGCTCTTCCCGGTGAGCTGGCCGAGGCGCGCGATCTGGGCGTCGGTGAGCGGACTGCGTCCCGCGAGGTTGCCGGGGTAGGCCGAGGCGTAGTACGGGTAGTACGGCCCGTTCAGGTCCACCCACGTCGCCACGCGGGCGAACGCCTCGGCGGGCAGGACGACATCCTTGTGTCCTGCGCGGAGGACCTGCACGAGGCGGCTGGCGTGCGAGCCCCAGGCCTTGGCCTGCTGGATGGCGGCGGGCCCCGCGCCGATGGCCCCCACGAGCTTCTTGCGCCACAGCTCGGTGTAGGAGGCGTTGAAGAAGAGATCCTTGTCGCCCGCGAGCACGAGCCCGCCGTTGGAGGCGCTGCCGAAGTCGTGGCATGAGACGCAGTACGCATCGAAGACGGGCTGCACCTCCGTCAGGTAACCGAACTCGCGGGGGACGCCGTACCATCCGCCGAGCGTGCTGGCGGGCCGGCGAAAGGCCGCCGGCATGGCCACGACCGCGGGCGGGGCAATGGCGCGGCTCTCGTGGCAGCCGACGCAGCCCTGGTTCTCGGCGGGCTGCACGATCGTGCCGCTGCGCATCGACTGGACCAGCAGCCCGTCGGCGTCGAGCAACTGGAAGTAGACGAACCTCCCGGACGGGCAGCGGAAATGGGCCGAGCCATCTTCCTCGACCGGCACGGCGCCGAGGATGCGCTTGTTGAGGAAATCGTGCCAGTTCATCGCGGGGAACTCGCTCCCCTGGCCGCCCCACACCGTTGACCGCGTGAACTGCCGCTTCTCGGGCGATTCGACCACCCGCAGGAACTTGACGGTCCCGCGCGCGACGCCGCTCATGTGGGTGCCCTCGTAGACATCGTTCACGTAGAAGAGGCCGTCGCCGCCGTCGTAGCCACGGTTGGCGGCTACGTCGAGCGGCCGCGGGCGGGGCGCGAGCGGCATGGGGTCGTAGCAGCCGGTGGCACCGGCGCCCTCGGCGTGGAGCAGCGTGTCGGCGCCGGCCGTGTCGAGCAGGTAGAGGCCCATCTGCTCGCCGCTGCCGGTGCCGCGCGAGCAGAGGACGTAGCGGCCGCCGACGCCGGTGGCGGGGTCGGCGAGCGGAAAGGGATCCTCGTACTTGGGGGTGCAGTTCTTGAACTGGTCGTAGCTCGCGTCGACCACGTTGCGCGTCCAGACCCAGCTCTGCAGCCCCGCGGGCCACGTCCGCACCACCGCGTCGGGGCCATCGACCCCGAGGCGGCGGTCGAGGACGGCGATGGCGCCCCAGGGGCGGTCGTGGCAGGAGCTGAAGGTGCAGACCAGGTGCGGCGTGCCGGGGATGGCCCGGCCGTCGAGCACGGCGCCGGGGCTGCTGGTGTTGTTGCCCCACAGGACGGCATGGCCCGTGCCGTTGGGATTGCAGACCCAGAGCCCCTGGGCGTCGCCGAAGTTGCGGTCGACGTATTCCCAGCGGTCGTAGAGCACACGGCCGTCCGGCAGCAGGCTGGCATGCCCCTCGAAGAGCGTGCTCTTGCCGATCTGGTTGACGTTCGCGCCGTCGGCGTCCATGGCATAGAGGTTGGCCGAGATGTGGCGGTTGCACATGACGTACTTGGGCTCGCGCGTCGAGGAGAAGACGATCCGGTCGCCGGGCAGGTAGATCGGGTCGAGGTCGTCGGCATCCACGATCGAGGTCAACTGGCGCAGGCCGGAGCCGTCGGCGTTGATCTCGTAGAGGTGGTAGCTGTCCTGGAGGTTGCGGCGCATGGAGAAGAGGATGCGCTCGCCGCTGAAGTGGACATCGGGGTCGCGGATGACCCCGGTGGCGGTCTCCAGCAGCGTGACGACCGCCCCGGTCGCGAGGTCGATGCGCTTGAGGGCGCCGCCGCCCTCGAACGCGCCGTCGTTGTACTCGTTGGGGGCGGAGGGGAAGAAGGTGGCGGTGTTGTGGTGGTCGGCGCGGTACTGCTTGCGCACGACGAACAGGACCGGGTGGTTGGTGGCGCAGGCGGGCAGGGCGGCGGGCGCGGGGGGGGCGGCGGGCGCGAGCGCGAGCAGCGCCAGCAGCAGGAGGGCCCTGGGGCGGCGCGGAGGCGTGGGGCGGCGGAACTGGACGCGTGTGCTCATAAGGACAGCAGGTAAGCCTCCAGTTCGTCGATCTGGTTCGAGGAGAGGTTCGAGGTCACGCCGTGCCGGTCCTGCGGGTTGAAGCGCGTGAGTACGTCGCGCAGGGTGGCGGCGCGGCCGTCGTAGAGATAGGGCGCCGTCCGCCACGCCTCGATCAGCGTCGGCGTGTCGAACAGCCACCCGGCCTCGCGGCCCTCGCCCGTGCCGACGTTGTACGGCTTCTGGTTGGTAAAGTACGGCCCGCTGTGGCAGACCGCGCAGCCGGCGGCGACGAAGTGGGCGGCGCCCTGTTGCGCGGTGGTGCTCGGCGCGCCAGCGACAAGGTGCGGGCTGGGCGCCGGGCGCAGGGACTTGAGATACGCGTCGACCGGGAGGGCATCGCTCTCGGGGCGGTTGACGAACTGGATGAAGCGCAGGCCAGCGCGGACGGCGGTCTCGGCGTTGGCGCGGATGCCGCTGATCATCGCGGGGGGGGTGGCGTGCGCCAGCAGCATGCTGCGCGTGTTCTTCGGGTTGCCGAAGCCGTCGTTGAGCAGGTCCCAGTTGAGCGCATCGGTCCGCGCGTCGGGGTGGCAGCTCGCGCAGCTCTGCCACTGCTGCAGGCAGAGCGAGGCGTCGTTGAAGGAAAGTTCGCCTTGGCGCTCGGCCGTCAGGGGCCGCTTCCAGCCCAGAGGAACGGCGGGCACGGGCCAAGGCGCGTCCGGCGCCAGCCCGACGGCACAGACCGCGTCGTCGAAGTGCAGCGCGACCCACGCCGTGTCGGCCTGCACGGCGACGCCGCGTGGTCCGCGGCCGGGCAGGGGGATGCGGCGGCGCAGCGTGGCGAGGAACGCCAGGTCGTTCGGCGTGCCGGCACCGGCGGTCTGCAGCTTCGTCAGTAGCGCGGGCAGGTCGATGACGCTCAGCTCGTGCGTGCCGGCGTGCGTGACGCAGAGCCGGGACCCGTCGGCGGCGCAGGCGACGCCCCACGGGTTGGCGGCGCCCTGGTCGATGTCGTCGAGCAGCACCGTGTTCACGCGCGTCAGCGTGGCGGCGTCGAGGACCGATAGGGCGGCGGTGTTCATCCACCCGCGCAGCACCTGCGTTGTCGGAATCTGGTAGCGCGAGAGGAGGTGCGCGACGAAGAGGTGGCGGCCGTCGGGCGATCCGGCGATGCCCCGCAGCGAGTGCGACCCGGTCGGCAGCGCGATCTCGGCGACGCACGTGGCGGACGCGGTGTCGATGACGCTGACGACGGCGCCGATGTAGACGCCCGTGGCCGGGCCGGCCGGGAGGAGGTTGGCGACGTAAAGGCGGGCGCCGTCGGGCGAGAGGACCGCCGCGCACGGTTCGCGCGCGACACCGACGCGGTGGCGCACCGCGCCCGTCGCCGTGTCGAGGAGCGTCACACGGTTCTCGAAGCGGTTGCAGACATAGAGCGTGGCGCCGTCGGGCGAGAGGACCGGGGCGGTCGGCGAGTGGCCCGCCTCGAACGTGGCGAGCAGCTCGCCCCGCTGCGTATCGATGACGCACACCCGTCCGGTGGCCGTCCCTGCCGTGGCGTAGAGCCGCGACGCGGCGGCGTCGAGCGCCAACCCCGTGGGATGGGCGGGCAGCGGGATCGCACCCTCCAGCCGGCGCTCCGTCAGCAGGATGACGTCGACGCGCGCCCCCGTCTCGTCGGCCACGTAGAGGCGTCCTGCCCCGGCATCGATGACCACGGCCGACGGGGAGAGATAGTGGGTGCGGTCGTCGGACAGGATCAGGCAGCGTCCCGTGTCGGCCGCGATGACGGCGTTGGAGGCCGAGAGGAGCCGCAGGTAGAACGTCTCGTCGGGCTCCTCGATCCGGTCGCCGAGGAGGGTGATCGGCACCGTGGCCTGCGTCTCCCCGGCGCGAATCGTGCGGGTGCCGGTTGTGGCGATGAAGTCGGGATCCGGCGCCGCCGCCGTGGCGGTGCCGTCTGCCGTGGCGTAGGTGAAGGCGACATCCTCGCCATAGGCCGGCGTCAGGCGGACGGTGATTTCCGCCGGCGTGGCGGGAAGGTCGCCCTCCTCCACCGTGGTGTGCTCGACGGTGAGGCGCGGGTAGGCGGGCGTGAACCAGAGGGCGGGCGACCAAGCCCTGCCGATCCGGTTGCTGGCCATGCAGCGGTAGGCGAGCGGCACGCCCGGCGCCAGCCCCGTCGCCGGGTGCGAGAAGGCGCCCTCGGCAAGCGGCCCCAACTCCACCCGCGTGTCCCAGGCGCCGAACGCGTCGCCCGCGTCCTCGTTGCCCCAGCAGACCCAGACCTGCGTCGGCCCATGCCCCTCGCGCACGAGGTTTCCGCCGAGCGTGGCCCGTGTCGCCAGCACGTCCGCGACGCCGGCCCCGGTGGTTATGCGCGGCAGTCCCGGGTTGGTGGCCCGTGCGGGTCCGTAGCTGCAGAAGGTCGCGTTGGAGAGCACGTTGAGCGTCTCGGCCAGCAGCCAGTCCGCGGAGCGCGCCGTGCGCGCGAGCCGCACTTCGTCCAGTGTCCCTCTGTAGTACTCGCCCAGCGGGCTGGTGTCGCGTCCGCCCAGGCGCACGTTGCGGGCGGAAAGCTGGATGGCGCCGGTCTTGGGCGTGGATTGGAGGAAGCGGCCGTTGAGGTAGAGCCGGATGGCGGCGCCGTCGTAGACGGCGGCCACGTGCTGCCACTGGTTGAACGCCACGCTGCCGGCGGTGAACGAGGTCGTGTCGATTCGGCAGTGCAGGCCGCCGGTGCCCGTGAGGTAGAGGATCCACGTGTAGTACGGGGACGCGTGCGTGGCATGGTAGGACTTGCCGATGATGGTCTGTCCCGCGCCGGTCGATTCCGGCCGGATCCAGGCTGACAGCGTCACCGCCGAACCGGTGAAGTTGACGCTTGCGGCGTTCCCGCAGTCGAGGTAGTCGTTGCCGTCCAGCGCATACCCATCCGCCACGCGCCCGGTCGCGGCGCCGCCCCCGGCGGCCGTGGCGTGGTTGCCGTTGGCTGTGGCGTCGCGCGTATGGCCGGTGAAGTGCCAGACGCCGACGAAGTCGCCGTCCCAGGCCGCGCTGCCCGCCGCCGGCGTTCCCGACTCGGGATTGCCCCAGAAAGCGCGTACCACGGCGCCGGGCGCCAGCGCGGGCAACCGGACCCACACGCGCGAGGCGCCGTTGGTGTTCCACTCCTCCACGTCGTGCGCCAGCCACTCCGTGCCGTCCGCGGCGGCAAAGCGCAGGTCGCGCCCGTCGGCGAAGGCGAAATCGGCGTAGTCGAAGCCCGCCACCGTGGCCGGACCCAGCGTCAGCAGCAGCGGGAATCCGCTCAGCGCGGCGCCGGAGTAGCCGGAGCAGGTCACGTCCGCGACATGCGTCCACGCGTTCGTGTCCAACTCGGCGCGCGCCACCCATGCCCCCGACAGCGCCACCAGTGCGGCAGGCACGAGCCAGGGCACGGTACGAACCGCAAGGAGGCGGCCAGGAGTGGGCGGAGGGCAAATCACCCGTTTACGTTAGGCCATCCGCGCTGCGCCCGCAATGCATAACCGTGGTTGCCCCCCCCTGACATTCGCATGTACACGCGTGAGCGTTATCGTCAATAATGACCCATGCGATAGGGGTGGTGTTCGAGTTGGAGGGCGGTGACTCGATGAAGGGCTATCTCGCCGTGCTGGCCGCGGGGATCGTCGGACTGAGCGTGCTGCCGGCCCGGGGTTCGGAGTTCAGCGTGTTGGACGGGGACTATGCCAACCCCGACAACTGGACGCCGGTCGGCGTGCCGGGCAGCGCGGGACAGGAGACCAATAACGCGCACATCGCGTCGGCGGGTCCGTCGGCGACGGCCACATACGCGACGAACGCGACGTTCGCCACCAGCGGGCGGTTGGTCGTCGGTCTCGGCGCCGGCGCCGACGTGCTCAACATGACCGGCAACGCGGGCACGCTCGCGTTCGGCGGGAACGACCTCGACAGGGCCAACTACGTGGGCGTCGATGGTGGCCGCGGCACGCTCAACCTCCTGGCCGGCACGCTGCTGACGGCGACCAACGGCTACTTGCGCGTGGGCAGCAACGGAAACGCCGCCACCGGCATCGTCAACGTTGCGGTCGGCGGCGCCCTGCACGCGCGCAGTTGGCTCGCGCTGGGCTCCCGCAGTGTCGGCGGCTATCAGCGCGGCACGCTCAACATCCGCGGGGGAACCGTCGTCGTGGGTGGGCAGCTTCGCCTGGGATGGCTCAGCGCCTCGGCGACCGGCGTCGTGGATCTCGCGGGCGGCAGCCTCACCGTCAGCAACATGACCTACATGAACTTTGGCGGAGGGTCGGGGCGCCTGAAAGTCCGCGGCGACAGCCAAGTCCGGTTCCAGGATCTCGTGCTGCAGGGGTCGGACGTCAAGTCGGGCCTGCAGGCGCCCACCGGCGCCGGCACGATCCATGCCGTCGTGACCAACGGGCTTTTCGCGCCCATCACCTGCCGCAACCTCTTCTTGAACGCGGGGCCGAACGCGAACTGGAACGTGTGGTGGCCGAACAGTGTCGGCGGCAGCCACCTGGTCGTGGACGTGGCGGGAGCTGAGCCGCCGCTGGGGGCGGCGTGGGATCTCATCGCCTACTCCGGAGCCCTGCGCGGGGCGATGTTCGACGTCGGCACGCTCTTCGACGACGGCGCGGGCCGGCACTTCAGCGTCGACTACGGCAGCGGGGCCAACAGCCGGGTCCGGCTCACGCGTGTCGAGCCGCTGGCGGATGGCGATGTGCTCGCCGTGGATTTCTCGTCGGCGGGCGGCTCGGCTGCGACGTACAATGTCTTCACGGCGGTCGGGACGCTGGGGCCCGGCGCGGTGGTCAAGTACGGCAGCGGCGTGCCCGCGGGCGACGTGACGCTGACGCTGGCCGCCGCCGGAGGCGTCGGCTTCAACAACGACGGCGCCGCCAACCTCTGGCCCGGTACCGCCGCTGACCCTTACTACGTCAACGAGGCGGACGATATCGTCTACGCCGGCACATCCATTACCCTGACGGCCCGCGGCCTGGACGACGCCTTCCTCTACACCGTGCGCGTCTGCAGCCTGATCGGCAACAACGGTACGGCCGAGGAGCGCTTCACGGTCACGGACGGGGCGGTCCTGCGGAGCGTCACCCAAACGCGGGGGGCGCGCTGGGGCGCCGCGTCGCTCGCAGCGAGCGGGATGGTGTTCGAGGGGGTTGCAACCGACGGGGCCGGATCCCTTGTGCTGACGGTCTCGCGCGTGAACTCCAACGTGTTCCTGAACGCGGTGACGATCGAGGCGCACGCCCCCGTGGTCAGGACGGGGACGCTGCTGCTGGTGCGGTAGCTCCGGCGTGCGCGGGGACGCGCGGACGGCGAACTACACGACGAGCACGTCCTACACGACGACCGCCCGCATCCTGGTCGGGCTGGGAACCGGTACCGGCACGTTCAACATGTCGGGCAGCGCGGGGACCCTGACCTTTGGCGGCGACGACTTCGGCGCGGGCTGGGGCGGGCGCGCCGCCGACCCCTACTACGTGGCCGCCGCCGAGGACATCGTCTACGGGAACACCATGAACCTGGCCTTCACGGGCCTGGACGACGAGATGGACTACAACGTGCGGATCTACTCGTGCATTGGCGACAACGGGGCCATCGTCGACGGGTTCTCCGTCACGGATGGCGCGGGAAGCCGGGTGGTGACCAAGACGCGCGGCCAGCGCTGGAGCGCATCCAGCTTGCTCAGCTGTCTTTCGGATACTTTGCGCTGACCTCCCAAGAGGGCCTCCCCCATAAGCTCGCATCCGGGCTGGGCGTGCGGCAGCGAATTCAGTCTCTCGCCGGGAACCCCGGCTCAGGCTGATTTGCGTTGTTGGGCAGCTTGATATCACGGCACGATTGAGGTACAGTGCCGCATGCAAGTTTAAGACATGAGCTTAAGCACAACAACACAACAGCGGTACGCCATCTGTGTGCGGAATGAGGAGTGCGAGGACCTGGAAATCCGAAGAATCTACCGGATCCTGCCCGACAAAGCAGCTGCTCGGGACGGTTACGTAAGGGTTGTGGATGAGTCTGGCGAAGACTATCTCTACCCGGAAGCCTATTTCGTTCCCGTAAGACTCCCGCAGCGGGCACAGCACGCCGTCTTGGCAACCGCATCGACCCGCTGCCCAGCAATAGCCTGCTCCCGTGTCGCTCACCCGCGGCGGGCGCGCAAGAAGTTGAAAGGCCGCTTCGGCCGCCACCAGCTCCTGCTATGTGCGTTCACTTCGTGCGCTGATCGTCGCGTGGCGGACGGTCGTCGCGATTGTCGCGGCCGCCGCCTTGACCCCCTCTGCCGCCGCGGCGCTCACCACCGCCGCCCTGGCCCGGCGGACGGTCGCCGGGCGGACGGCGCTTGGGATAGACGTCGAGGCCCTGCGCCGCGCGCTCGGTGATCGTACCCTTCGGCGCGAGGTCGCGGCCCTTGAACGCGGGGTGGTCGGCGGCGTAGCGGAAGGCGCGGAAGGCGGAGTTCACCATCGGCAGGCCGTCGCCGAGCACTTTCACGGGGCCGTCGCGCGTGACGGGGTTGATGTATTCCCAGGCAATCTGGCCGGCGGCGGTCACCTCGAAGAAGTGGCCCTCCGTGTCGGAACAAATGAAGGTGTTGCCGTTCGGCAGGCGCTGGCCGCTGGAGCCGATATGGCTGAAGAAGCCGTGGCTGTTTGCGGAGCGGTAGCTCCAGACGACTTGCTGCGAGATTTGGCGCGGCTGGTTGTGCGTGTCCTTGTCGTAGGCCTCGCGCCGATAGCCGGCGGCGGGCGGGTTGACATATTTGCCGGTGTCACGCCCGCTCGCGTCAAGGAACGGGTTGATTTCCAGGATCGAAGACTGCGGCGTGCGCTGGAAGAGGTACTGGCCGTTGTTGAAAACCATGAGGTGCCCCGCGCCGAGCAGGCCCGGCGGGATCCAGGAGGCGTGGTGCGAGCCGCCCATCTGCTTGTGGCCGGAGGTGGCGGAATCCCAGTTCTCGAGGACGCGCGGCGGGTCGCCTTGGGCGTACCGGGCCGGGTCGCCGAACCGGTAGAGGAAATCGCCGGCAACGCCGGCGGCTTTGGCGATGCCGGCCTGCGGGTCGCCGGCAACAAACGTGCCGTCGTGGTCGACCACGTAGAGCTCGCCCTGCACGGAGTTGATGACGATGTGGCCCGACTCCGCGCTGTAATCCAGCGAATTGCAGTGCAGCCAGTCGCGCTTCAACGGCCGGCCGGGCATGTTGATGTTGATGCGGCCGGGATGGTCGGCGAAGGTCTTGCCCTGGCCGACGTAGTTCGTCTTCGTCGGGTCAAGGTCCTGCACGACGTGATCGAAGAACCACCATTCCCAGACGACGTTGCCCTGCATGTCGACCTCGACAACGGCGTCCATCTGGCCGTACTCGTACGGGCCGTTCCGCGGATCGGCGCCGGCGGCGATAGCCTGCTCGTGCGAGATCGCCTTGTTGGCGATGTAGAGCGTGGTGGGCGCGTTGAGCTTCCTGTTGAAGATCCGCACCCAATCGTGGTGCGGCGCATAGCTGTTGCGTTTCTCGGTGTATTCCCAGACCGTCTTGCCGTCCCAGTCCACCTCCTTGAAGCCCTGGAAACCGCTGGGGTCATCCTTGCTGGCGTCGACGATATTGCCGTTGTCGAGCAGGTGCGGATTTGTCCCGACCGGCCAGGTGTGGACCACGCGCCCTTCCATGTCGAGGAGGATCGTCCGGTTGCCGACGCCGAACAAGGTGTAGCCGTTCAAGGCCTTCTCCTTGTCGCAGAAGAGCAGTTCGGTCGGCCCTTGCAGCCGTTCGTAGGCGTGCGCCCCCGTGGCGAACAATACGAGAAGCAGCATTGTGTGTTTCATGATGACTCCCTTTATGCGAACACCGAACGCGCGAGCGCCGGGCAGATGCTCGGCGCCCGTTCCCATGGCAAACCTCTTATGGATCGCGCGGCGGACGATTATCACGATTGCCTTCTCCTTGACCGCCCGCGCCCCGACCCTGGCCGCCGGGACCGCGGTCGGGGCGCTGCTGCTCGGTCATGTTGTCGAGTCCCGTCTTGCCCTTCTCCGATGCGGGCAGCTCGATGACGCCCTTGGGCGTGAGGTCGCGGCCTTTCAGGCCGGGGTAATCGGGCGCGTAGCGGTGGGCCTTGAAGACCGCGTTCCACAAGTGGCCGCGCATGTCCTTGCCGGGCCGTTCGCCCTGGGCAAGAATCCCGCCGCGCACCATCGGATTCACGTATTGCCAAACCATTTCACCGGTCGGCGTAACCTCGAACAGGTGGCCGACAACGCCCGCGCAAATGAGCGTGTTGCCATTGGGCAGGCGGTGTGCGCCGGAGATTTCGGAGGAGAAGAAGTCCGTGCGGTTTTTGGCCTCGTAATGCCAAGCCGGCTGGGCGGGGCCGTAGGCTTTGCCGGGTTCCAGCACGTAGCGGCCGTTGGCATCCGCCGGCAGCACGATTTCTTCCACGCTTGACCAGCCGCGATCGTAGCCGTTGTTGAAGATGGTCATGTGGCCCGCGCCGGGATAGCCGTCGGGAATCCACTGGGCGTCGTGCTGCTGGATCAATTGCTTATCCTGCAGGGTGCCGCGCTTGTAAGCCGCGGGGTTGCCCCAGCGGTAGATCAGGTCGCCGCCTTTGCCGTGCTTGCCGCCCGTGTGGCCGGCAGCCTCCTGGGTGGTGGTGCTGTGGTCCAGGATCCAGATTTCGTTGCAGCCGCGCACGCTCAGGGCGATCTGGTCGAGCTTCGGGTTGTAATCGAACGAGTTCATGTGGTTCCAGAACGCGGGCGCGCCGCGGCCGTTGCTGTTGACATAAACCAGTTCCGGGTGCGCCGCCACGTCGCCATAGTTGGCTTTCGAGCGGTCCAAGTCCTGAACCAGGTGATCCCAGACGTGCCATTCCCAAACGATCTTGCCGCCTTTGGGCCTGGTGGGTTGAATCTCGACCAGGGCGTCGGGAACCAGGTAATCGTCGCGCAGGAGGCTGTCCTGAAAGCCGGCCGCCAGGGCCTGCTCGCGCGACTTGCGCTCGACCATCAGGGCGAGAATATTGCCGTTGGGCAGCGGTTTGAGGTCATGGTGCAACTGGTAGTCGCGGGTGGCATGGTTGAACTCCCAGACCAGGTTGCCGTCCCAGTCGTACTCCTCGATGCGGCCGCCTTCGCCGCCGCCGGTGCCACCCTGCACCCGGAGCATGCAGGCGCGAATCAAATGGCCGTCAGGCAGCAGATGCACGACCTGCCCGGGCTCGTAGGCGCTCTTCCAGGAATGCACGACCTGCCCGGCGTTGTTCATCAGGTAGGTCACCATGTTGTGCTTCGGCGCAAAGAGGGTGTAGCCGTCGCAGGCTTTGGGCGCGTTGAGGAAGAGCCCGACCGTCTGGCCCGGGTTGGGCGAAACGGGCGTCTTGTTCTCCGGCATCTCGCGCCGTCCGCCGCCTTCGCCGGCACGCCCGCCCCCGCCAGGTCCATTGCCTTCGCGGCCGCGGCCCTGTCCGGGCCCCTGGCCCTGGCCCTGCCCGTTGGGCCGGCGCGGACGGTCATTGGGTTGCTCTTGTGCGAGGGCGAACTGCATCAGGGTCCCTGTGAGCAGCAAGGCTGGTGTCGGCTTGCTGACGGGCCGGCTCTCGGCGTTCACCGGGAGTACGACCCGGAAGCCGAGGTGGTAGTAGGGGTGGTTCGGGTCCTGCGGGCCGCGGAAGTAGGACGGGTTGCGATTCGAGACGCGGCTGTGGCCGTTCTCCCCGTTGTACCAATTGCCCCCGCGCATGCCGCGATACGGTTTGGCATCGGGCATGAGGCTGCCGCTGGCCGGGCCGGGCGGATTGTCGGTCGGGCTGTAGGCGTAGTAGTCGCGCCCGTACCAGTCGTTGACGAACTGCCAGACGTTGCCCGCCATGTCATAGAGGCCGTAGCCATTCGCACCGTTTGCAGCCTGGTAAGTCTCCTGCGCACCCGGCCAGCCGAAGTCCGCCTTGCGCTGCAGCTGGCCGTTGAAGAAGCCAACCGGCGTTGTCCATGGCTGCGGACCGGCCCGAAACGGATTCCCGGATTCCGGCCAATTCGCCCGCGCCGCGTCCGGCTCATCGCCCCACGGGAAGTTGCGGTAGGGGCTCTGCAAGCCGCCCCGACCGGCGTATTCCCATTCGGCTTCGGTCGGCAGCCGGAACCCGCTCTTGTTGAAATCGCAGTCCCAGCTGGCCGTGTTGTAGCACAACGGCTTCCCCTGCCGCGCGCTCAGCCAGTTGCAGTAGACGGCCGCGCCCGGCCAGCGGATGCAGACGATGGGGTGGTTCTCCTTCCGGTCGAGCACGGTGAACGCCCCGCCGCTCCAGCCGATGCGGCTGTAGGGCGACATCGCCCGCGTCTCGCACAGCAGCTCGCTGCCGCCGGCCAGGTACACCCCGCCCTCCCGCACCTCGATCTCGCGCCGCGCGAGCGCCGCGTTGAGGAACTCCCCGTACGCGCGCGTCGTCACGTCGTTGAAGCCGATGTAGAACGCGTCGAGCCGCACGATATGGAGCGGCGTTTCATCGCCGCCGTGCTTCGGGTCCACGAAGCCGTGGTGGTCCCCCATCTCGAACGAGCCCGCCGGTATCAGCGCCAGTCCGGGCGGCGCGTCGGCCGAGACCTCCGCAGCCGCGGGCAGTCCGAGTCCGGCAACGATCCCCCCCGCCAGCAGCAGCAAGCATGTTTTCATGGTCAGCATCTTTCTCCTGTCTCCATTGAAGCATATCGCTGGGCTACGCCAACACTATCCTGTTCAACCGCCCTCATGGCACGGTCACAATGCGGTAGAATCCCTGCGGCTGATTCAGACGGGTGGCATCGGTGTCGGTGAACGTGGTCAGCGTGCCGATGCTGTGGACGGTGGCGATGTTGCTCCAGTCGCGCACGCTCAGGGCCAGCTTGTACTGCACGATGTACGCCCGGTCCGGCAGACTCGCCCAGTTGAAGCGCCTGGCGGAGTCGGACCGCAGGACGATCGTCACCATGGACAGCGTCGGGTCAACAGGAAGCTCGATGGACCCTTGCGCCGTCAAGTCCTGGTCCTGCAGCCCGACGTAGTCGATCGGGTAGCGGTAGACCCTGAACACGGCGTTCATGAACTGGTCGGTGCGGGCCGGGTCCACCGCGATGTCGTCGCCCTGGGTCAGCACCTCGGAGGTGACCGGGCAGAGGTAGCGCCACACGATCTGGCCGGCGGCCGTGACTTCGAACAGGTTGCCCTTGATGCCTTCGCAGACGAGCGTGTTGCCGTTGGGCAGCCGCTGGCAGCCGGAGATCTCGGCCGAGTAGAAGTTCGGCGGCGGGGTGCTCACGTAGGTCCAGGTGCTGGCGCTGGGCCCGAAAGCCGCGCCGGAGGCCAGGGTGTAGTTGCCGGCGGCGTCCACGGGCGGCACGATCTCGTTGATGGTGGAGTAGCCGCGCCCGATCCCGTTGTTGAAGATCAGGATGTGACCAGCGCCCGGGCAACCCGTGTCGATCCAGTGGGTGTCGTGCTGCTGTAAGAGCAACTGGTTGGCGCTGGTGCCACGGTCGTATTGCCGCGGGTTGCCCCAGCGGTACAGGATGTCGCCGCCCTTGTTGTAGCGCCCGCCGGCGTGGCTGGCGGCCTGCGCCGTGGTCGTCTGGTGATCGATCACGAACAGCTCGCTGTTGCCCCGGATGCTGAGGATGACCTGGTCCAGTTCCGGATTGTGGTCGATGCCGTTCACGTGGTTCCAGAACTGCGGGATCTTGATGCCGGGGCCGTTGACGTCGATCAGCTCAGGGTGGTCCGCCACGACGCCGTAGCCGTTCTTGGTGGCATCGAAGTCCTGGATCATGTGATCCCAGAGGTGCCATTCCCAGACCACGGCGCCGCCGCTCGGCCGCGTCGGCGTCACCTCCACCAGGCAGTCGGGCAGCATGTAGCCCTGGGTCGCGATGCTGGTGTCCAGCAGGGCCGGGTTGAAGCCGGCGGCGATGACTTCGGCGTACGTCTTCTTCTCGGCCACGAGCAGGAGCACGTTGCCGTTGGGCAGGACCTTGAAATCGTGGTGGTGGATGTACGTCGGGCTGTAGTAATCGATCGACCACACCAGGTTGCCGTCCCAGTCGAACTCCTCGATGCGCCCGCCTTCTCCGCCGCCCGTCGAGGGCCCGCCGCTCTTGACCATGCAGGCACGGAAGAGGTGCCCGTTCGGCTGCAGGTAGGCGCTCCGTCCCGGTTCGTACGCACTGGTCCACCGGTGCACGACCTGGCCGGCGTTGTTGATCAGGTAGGTGTTGGTGTGGTGCATCGGGGCCATCAGCGTGTACCCCGGCCACGCGCCGGCAGTGTTGAGGAACAGGCCCACGGTCTGGACCACGTTCGTGTCGCGCTGCACGGTGTAGGCCAGCGTGGCGCCCGGCGCGCCGGCCGGATACAGGGTCTTGAGTCCGCCGCTGTCGGTCGCCGCCAGGTAGTACGCCACCGTGGTCCCGAGCGGCCGCGCCGGAAGCTGAACCCCGTATGTACCGTCGCCGGCGACGCCGTCCCGGTGAACCCCGTCGTCGTACATGGGCACGGTGGTCGTGCTGCTTCCGCCGGTAAAGACCTTGACGGAGATCTGGTCCAGGTCAATGCGGTGGGCAGGCAGCCCGCCGCGGAACTGGAAGCGCAGCTTCAACGTGCTGACTCTTTCGCCCGGCAGGAGGTCGTAGTGATAGAGCTGCCAGTTGTGGCTGAGGCCGGTCAGTTCGCTGAGGCGCGTCACGTAGCCGGTGCCGGAGTCGAGCTGGAAGGTCCAGCCGGCGGTGCCGGTGAGGCCGTTGGGCCACACCCAGAACTCCACGGCGCCGGCGGCGCCCCGGGCATCGATCGCCTGGGTGGGCGCCAGCATGGAATCGGTCAGGTTCGCCGTGCCGCCTTTGAACTCCACGCCGCAGGGGTTGCCGCTGCCGTAGTTGGAGCCGGTCCGCTGCTCGAACGGGTTCCCCCCCGTGAAGGTCACTGTCCAGGCGTTGCTGCAGCCGTCGCCCGCCCAGGGCTTGACCGCGACGGCGCGCAGCGTCTCGAGGAACACCGTGTTGGTCTGACCTGCCGCGGCCCCCGAACCGTACGTCAGCGTCGCCTGCGCAACCTTCACGTCGTCCGTGATGCGCGCCGTGACCCACGCCGTGTCGTTGCTGGTCACCCGCGCGGGCGTGAGGGCCACGCCCGCGATCACCGGCGGTGTGTTCGAGTTACTGGTATAGCCGCGCCGCACGACCCGGAAGCCGACGTGGAACCACGGCCCGCTGGGGTCGTCCGGCCCGCGGTAGTAGGAGGGGTCGCGGTTGGACACGCGGCCGTGGCCGTACTGGTCCTGGCCGTTGAACCAGTTGCCACCGCGCAGCCCGCGGTAAGGCTTGCCGTCCGGCATGGGATCCCCTGCCGCCGGCCCCGGCGGGTTGGTGATCACGTTGCTGTCCACGCAGGCCTGGTAGTAAGCCTTCGCGTACCAGTCGTTCACCCACTGCCACACGTTGCCCGACATGTCGGCAAGCCCGAACCCGTTGACGCCGTCGCGCGTCTGGTACGTGGCGTCCGCGCCGGGCCAGCCGAAGTCGGCCTTGGCGTGCAGCCGCCCGTCGTAGAAACCCACCGGCGTGGTCCACGGATAGGCGCCGGTGGCGTAGGGGTTGCTCTTGCCCGCCCAGTTCGCCAGCGTGCCGCTGGCGTTGGTGTCGCTGCCCCACGGGAACATGCCGTAGGGCGTATAGAGCCCGCCGCGCGCGGCGTATTCCCACTCGGCTTCCGTGGGGAGGCGGTAGCCATTCTGCGCGAGGTCGCAGGCGCCGTTCGCCAGGGCGTAGCAGGGCGAGTAGCCGGCGAGGGCGCTGGCCCAGTTGCAGTACGCGATCGCCCCGAACCAGCGCACCCCCGTGACGGGATGCTGGTCGCGCGCGTCTCGAATGGTGAACGCGCTGCCGGTCCATTCAATGCGGCTGGCCGCGTCGGAGGCGTAGGTGTCGCAGTAGATGTTCGTTCCGCCGACGCCGTAGACGTAGTTGGACCGCACTTCCACCAGGCCCTGCGTCAGCGCCGCGTTGAGGAATGCGCAGTACGCGCGGCAGGTCAGCAGGTCCTTCCCCATGTAGAACGCGTCCACCTGGACACTGTGGACGGGAATCTCGTCGCTTGGGTGCGCCGGGTCCACGAAGCCGAAATGGTCGCCCATCTGGTACGGGCCGCCGGGGATCCGGACCAGCTCCGGGAGGACGCTGTTGGTGGACGGGGTCGCGTTCGTCAAGCCGCCCCGCACGCAGCGGACGAACAGGCTGGCGGCCTTATCGTCGTAGGTGACGAGGCCGAGCTGGAAGTCCACGTACCAGGCGCGGTTGGTCTGGTTGATCTCGGTCGTCGAGGACCACTGGCGCGTCGCGGCCGCGCCGACGAAGACATTCGTGTCCAGGGACGGATTGGTGCGGGTTTCGTCGTTGAGCGACTGCAGTTCCTTGATATTCGGCAGGCGCCAGTCGGTCTGGCCGGCGAGCTCCAGTCCTTCGGCGTACTGCAGGGCCGCGGTCCAGTTCAGGGCCGCCGGCGATTCCGCCGGCTGCCAGATCAGGCCCGTGTCCAGGTCGGCAATCGTGCCGTCCAGGCGGTTGGTGAAGTGATGCACCGGCTGGCCAACCAGGGGCACGCCGCGCACGCAACGCACGTGGAAGCGCCGCGTCCCGCCCGCGCTGAGGGTTTCGTTCTGCCGGTGCGCCCCGATGCCGCCGCCCGCGTTGATGGCCCACACGCGCGTGGCATCCGTGGCCTGCGCGTCGGCGGACCACCAGTACTGCGCCGCGGAAACGGTGAAGACGTTGGTGTTCAGCGCCGGGTTGCCCCGGCCGTGGTTGAGCAGGCTGAAGGCTTCGTGGCTGGTCGGCAGGCGCCAGTCGCCCTGTCCGCCAACGCGGTTCGTCTGCGCATAGAGCAGCGCGTTGGTCCAGGTCATCTCGCCGCCGTCCGCTTTCTGCCAGGTCAGGCCGGTGACGTTGTCCTTCACCGTTCCGTCGCCGTTGTCGGTGAACGAGGGGGCGTTGACGGTGTAGTCCGCGTCCTCGCCGAACACGGCCGTGTAGCTCAGCGTCTGGCCCGTGTCGGGGAGCTTCGCCATGGTCCAGGCGCCGGCCGGGGTGCTGCTGACCGCGTAGGCAAACGGGCTGGCGCCGACGGGGGCCCCCGAGGGTGCGGTGACCTGGCGGCCCGCGGCATCCTGCGCGCGGATGTAGTAGCGCACCGCCGTGCCCGCGGGAAAGGCTGGGATCTGGCCGCCGAAGAGATGGTCCCCTGCCGCGGCGTCCTGGTGCAGGCCGTCGTCCAGCATGGCGACGGTGTTGGTGCTGGCGCCGACGCTGTAGGTCAGCAGGACCTCCGCCACGTTGGTGCCGGAGACGGTGGCGGTCACCCACACCGGCTGCGACGCGGTCGGCACGGCGGGGGTGTTCGTCGTCCCGCTGACAACCAGCGGGAAGATGACGTAGCTGTACGCGACCATGTTGTTGGTCTTCCCCGCCCCCTCGTCGGCCGGCAGGTAGGAGCGGACGTAGTCAATCCGGACGCCGTCGGGTGAGACGTTAACCCGCACGCGGCCCGTGTTGTTGGTTTCGTAGATCGAGGCGTAGGCGTCGCCGTTGTAGTAGGCGTAGCGCGGGTCCGCCGGCTCCGGCAGGGTCTGGTACGTGACCCCGTCGAGCTGCTGCCGGGCGAAGATGTGGTCGTGCCCCTGGAAGAAGGCGGTGACGTTGTTCGCGGCCATCAGCTGGTGGATCGGCAGGGGCCACGCGGGCCGGTTGGTCGTGAAGCCCCACGACCCGTTGCCGTTCCTGCCGCCCCACTCGTAGAGGGACGCTTCCTCGGCGCCGCCGCGCCCGGAGCCGAGCACGTGGTGCGCGAAGACGAACTTGTAGGTGGCCGTGCTTTGCTCCAGGGTCGCCTTCAGCCACTGGTACTGCGCATCGCCGTGGGTGACATCCCACCAGTTGGTCCGCTTGGCGGCGCCCCCGTAGACGTTATCCACGGCAGAGGGGCATTGCCAGTAGGGGTCGAGCGTGACAAAGAGGGCGTCGCCCCACGTCCAGGCGTAGTAGTCGCGGGGCAGCCCGACGAAGGGCACGCGGTTCGTGTCGCCGGTGTAGAAGCCGTCGGGGGCCGGCAGCGGGTAGTATGTGTTGCGCGCGGTCCCCGCCCAGACGGCCACGTTGTTGGACGTGCCGTCGAGCAGATACCGGGCCGCCTGCTCGTGGTTGCCGTTCACCAGGAACAGGGGCGCGGAGCTGGCCACCAGCCCCAGGTACGGCCTCTGCAGCGCGTAGCGCTCCGTGACCAGCGCGGCGCTGATGCTGTTGGTGGGGATGGTGTCGACGCTGAAATCGTCCCCGACGCACAGGTAGAAGTCCGGCTCGTCGGCCGCCGCCAGGAGCAGGGTATTGGTGTACAGGTCGGCGTCGAACTGCTGCGACCGCTCCGGGTGCGAATCGCCCTGGAGCTCGAACGTGAAGCCGCTGCCCGGCGCCCGCTGCGTGTGGAAGGCGTGCTCGGCGTCCGCGAGGAAGGTCGCGTCGCCGGCCCCCTTGAAGCGCAGCCGGTAGTAATAGCGGGTATCTCCGGTCAGGGACTCCAGGAGCACTTCGACCGGGCGGCCGGCGGCAAGGTTCGTGACCGGGGTCTGGTGCGCGTAGACGCCCGGCGCCGCGCCGTATTCGAGGTACAGGCGCAGATCTTCGTCCGCCAGGATGCTGGCCGTGACCGCCTGGGCCGTCGGACGGCCGAGCACAATCGAGCCGCCAAAGGACCGGGCCGTGACCTGCGCGGCGATCGTGTACGCATGGGAGACCATGCCGTTCACCTTCCCGCCGCCTTCGTCCTTCGGCAGGTACGCGCGGACGTAGGCCACCGTGGCGTTGGTCGGCGTCACCGTGACCCGCAAGTGGCCGGAGTTGCCCGCAACCACCCCGTTGGTGTAGCCGTAGCCAACCGCGGTCCCCGTGCTGTTGTAATTCGTGGCACTCGGCTGCGGGCAGGCCTGGTAGATCAGGTCCGCGCTGCCGTCCCCGTCCGCATCCCGCGCCTGGCGCACGAAGAGGTGATCGTGGCCGTGGAAGACCGCGGTCACCCTGTTCGAGAGCAGCAGGTTCTCGATCGGCATGGTCCAACCCGCCCGGCGCGTGTCGAAGCCCCACGTGCCGTTCGTGTTGCACCCCCCCCACTCGCCGTACCGGGCCACTTCCAGGCCGCCGCGCCCGACCCCGTCGGCGCTGCCGCCAACGAGGTGGTGAACGAACACGAACTTGAACGTGGCCGCGCTCTCCGCGAGCGTTTGCCTCAGCCACGCATACTGGTTGGTTCCCAGGGTCCAGCCCCACACGTCCGGCGCCGTGCTCGGCTTCGTGGCGGTGTACCAGAAGGGGTCGAGCACGACGAACAGGGCGCTTCCCCAGGTGAACGCGTAAAACCCGTCACGCATCCCCCCGAGGTTCGCGTCCGGCGCCGGGCTGCCCGCGTAGAAACTGTCGGAAATCGGGCACGGGAAATACCGTTGGCGCGCCTTCGCCCCCCACACCGAAAGCGTGTTCAAGGTGCCGTCCAGCAGCCAGCCCAGTTCGGCGTCATGGTTGCCGTTCGCCAGGAACACCGGCACGGAGTGGCCCAGGATGCCGAAGAAGTTCGTGCGGACTTCCGCGCGCAGCTGGGCTACGCCGGCGTAATCGGTGACGTGGAGCTTCTCGTCCATGAACGTGTCGCCGAGATCGACGAGGAAGTCTGGCGTGTCGGCCAGCATGTTCGTGAGGGCGAGCCGCCAGAGGGCCGGATCGATGGCGGCGTTGGGATCCCGATAGTGCGGGTCGGCTTCGATGTCGAAGGTGAATGTGCCGCCCGGCGCGCGCTGCGTGCGGAAAGAACGCTCCGCGCCGGCGCTGAAGAGGGTTTCACCCGCCGCGCGGTAGCGCAGCCTGTAGACGTAGGGTTGATCCGCCTGGAGTGGGGCGAGCGTCAGCACGGCGGGCGTGCCGACGATAACCGCGGCGTTCGTGGTCTGGCTGGTATAGACGCCCGCCGCGGTGCCGTATTCCAGGTACACGTCGAGCGCGCCGGCGGCCAGCACGCTGACGGCGACCGAGCGGTCGGTGGGCCGTCCGAGCAGGACGTCGTAGCGCACGGTCGGCGCCGTCACGGCGGAGACCACGTACGTGTAGGCGCTGGCGGGGGCTCCAGCCGGGTCGCTGGACGCCAGGCCGAAATCGTCCTGCGCCGAGACGTAGTACTTCACGCTCGTGCCCGCCGGCCTGGCCGGGATCTGCGCCCCGTAGACGCCGTCGCCGGCCGCCCCGTCCTGGTGCAGGCCGTCATCGCTCAGCGCCACGGCGTTCGTGGCGCCGGCGACGATGTAGCGGAGGGTGGCGGAGGCGACGACGCGGCGGTTGGTCACCGTGCAGGTCACCCACACCGCCGTCGCGGCGGTGGGCGTGGCAGGCGCAATCGTCGTGCCCGTGACCGTCGGGGCGGAAATGTAGGAGGGTGCGCCGCCGCTGATGGTGCTTTGCGGGGTCAGCGTGCGCCCCGCCAGGGCGGGGTGACTGGCGGCGTAGCGGAAGGCCCGGAAGAGCGCGTTGTACATCGGCCAGCTGTCCCGCTTGTAGGCGATGATGCCGTCCTCCGCCACCGGGTTGATATACTCCCAGACGGCTTCGCCGGCGGACGTGATTTCGAAAACGTGCCCTTCGGTGGAGTCGCAGATCAGCGTGTTGCCGTTGGGCAGCCGCTGGACGCCGGAGTCGAGGTGGCTGAACATCCCCTGGTTCGCCATGGAGTAGTACATCCACACGATCTGGCGCGACATGAGCTTGTTCTTCTTGTCGGTGTCGTGGCCCGGGGCCTTCCACGTGTAGTAGCCGGCCGTGGGCGGATTCACGTAGGCCCCGGTGTCGTTGGTCGCCGCGTTCACGTAGCCGTTGACCTCGAACACGTAGGACTGCGGCGTGGTCTCGAACAGGTCGCCGCCGTTGTTGAACACCAGGAAATGGCCCGCCCCCGGCACGCCGGCCGGGATCCACTGCGCGTGGCTCGACGCGCCGATCTGCTTGTTCCCCGTGGTCGAGGACGACCAGTTCTGCTGGACCGAAGGGGGGTTGCCCTGGCTGTAGCGGGCCGGGTCCCCGAAGCGGTAAAGGAAGTCGCCTTTCGCGCCGGCCGCCAGCGCGACGCTGCCCGCCGGGTTGCCGGCGAGGAAGGTGTTGCCGTGGTCGATCACGTAGAACTCGCCGCCGGCCGCGTTGATGACGATCTGGTCGAGGGTCGCGTTGTAGTCGAGCGCGTTGCAGTGCAGCCAGTCGTTGGTCACGGGCCGGCCCGGCAGGTTGAGGTTCAGCCGGCCCGGGTAGCTGGCAATGGTCTTGCCAGCGCCCACGTAGTTGGCCTTGCTGGCGTCGACGTCCTGGATCCCGTGGTCGAAGAAGCACCACTCCCAGACCACGGTTCCGGAGGTGTCCACCTCAACGATCGCGTCCACCCGCGCGTTGCCGTAGGGGCCGTTGGCCGGGTTGCAGCCGGCCGCGATGCACTGGTTCGACGTGACGGACTTCCCGGCGATATAGAGGGTCGTGTTCGCTCCCAACTTCGGGTTGTAGATCCGCACGAAGTCGTGGTGCGGCGCGTAGGCGGGGCGCGCTTCCGTATACTGCCAGACGGTGCTCCCGCTCCAGTCCACCTCCTTGAGCCCGGGGAAGCCGCCGATCTCGCTGCCCGACGCATCCAGGACGTTGCCGTTGTCGAGCAGGTGCGGGTTCGTCCCGACCGGCCACGTCTGCACGACGCGCCCCTCCATGTCGACCAGGTAGGTCGTGCCCCGCGCGCCGAAGAAGGTGTAGCCGCCGTACGTTTTCGTCCGGTCCCAGTACAGCACCCCGGTCGGCCCCTGCAGCCGCTCGTAGGCGCTCACGGATGCCGCGCTCGCGACGAGGCAGACGGCCGCGGCCAACGCGCGTTGAAGTGTTTTCATGGTTCGCCTCCTTGAATGGATGTGCATGACGGTGGCCTCGTTACGGCGAGTGGTAGGACGGCGTCCGGCCCGTGATCGTGCTGCCGGCGGTCAGCGTGCGCCCCGCCAGTGCCGGGTCGTCCGCCCCGATGCGGAAGGCCCTGAAGATGGAGTTGTACATCGGCCAGTTATCGCGCTTGAGCTTGAGGATCCCGTCGGACGTGACGGGGTTGATGTACTCCCAAACCACGTCGCCCGTGGGCGTTGCTTCGAGGATGTGCCCCTCGGTGTCGGAGCAGATCAGGGTGTTGCCATTGGGCAGCCGTTGCGCGCTGCTGCCGATGTGGCTGAACATGCCGTGGCTCGCCTTGGAGGCGTAATGCCAGACGATCTGCCGCGACATCAGCTTCGTGTTCTTGCCCGCCGTGGCCGCCGCCGGCAGCCAGCTGTCGTAGCCGGCGTCCGGCGGATTGACGTAAGCGCCCGTATCGAGCGCCGCCGCATTCAGGAAGGGGTTGATTTCGAACACGTACGAGCCCTGCGTGTGCTCGAACAGGTTCTGCGCGTTGTTGAAGACGAGCAGGTGTCCCGCCCCCGACAGTCCTGCGGCAATCCAGCTGGCGTGATGCGCGCCGCCGATCTGCTTGTTGCCGGTGGTGGAGACCGTCCAGTCGGCCAGGATGGACGGCGGGCTGCCCTGGCTGTAGCGCGCCGCGTCGCCGAAGCGGTACAGGAAGTCTCCCGCGGCGCTCGCGGCCAGGGCTATGCTGTCGGCGGGATTGCCGGCGATGAAGGTGTTGCCGTGGTCGATGACGTAGAACTCGCCGCGAACCGAGTTGATCACGATCTGGTCCAGCGCCTGGTTGTAGTCGATGGAGTTGCAGTGCAGCCAGTCGCGCTGGACCGGCAGGCCCGGAATGTTGAGGTTGAGCCGCCCCGGGTAGTCCGCGACGGTCTTGCCGCTGCCCGCGTACTTCAGCTTGGTGGCGTCGAACGCCTGGACCGTGTGGTCGAAGAACCACCACTCCCAGACCACGGCGCCCGACGTGTCCACCTCCACGATCGCGTCCATCTGGGCGTTGGTGTAGTTTCGTGCGTAGGCCGGGTTGCAGCCGGCGGCGATGCACTGGTTGGAGGTGACGGTCTTGTTGGCGATGTAGAGCGTCGTGTAGGCGTGCAGCTTCGGGTTGAAGATGCGCGTGAAGTCGTGGTGGGGGACGTAGTTCGCGCGCGTCTCGGTGTAGGACCAGACGGCGGCGCCGCTCCAGTCCACTTCCTTGAGTCCGCCGAAGCCGCTCGGGTCGTCCTTCGAGGCGTCCAGCACGTTCCCGTTCGCGAGCAGGTGCGGGTTGGTGCCGATGGGCCAGGTGTGCACCACCCGTCCCTCCATGTCCAGCAGGTACGTGGTGCCGCGTACGCCGAACCACGTGTAGCCGTTGTAGGTGTTGGACTTGTCCCAGTACAGCAGTTCGGTCGGCCCCTGCAGCGCCTCGTAGGCGCAGGCGGAACCGGTTAACAGCACGATCAGCGACAGCATGCGTTTCATGACGGCCTTGTCAGCTTGTTCATCTTGCCGCTCCTTTCGCTTCCCCCGCAGGCGGGAACACCCCGTCTCTTTGAACCAGTAAACGTCCTGAACATGACCGCCTGCCCACGGCGAGATTACAGAAACGTAATGCTTCCGGACTTGGGGATCAGGACACGCCATGGTAACGTGTGGCTGATGACGATACTGGTCGTGGAAGACGAGAAGAAGCTGGCCGCGTTCGTCCGCAAGGGGCTCGAAGAGCACGGCTTTGCGGTGACCGTGTGTCATGACGGCGACGAGGCCCATTCCCTCGTGCGCGTTGAAGCCTACGATCTGATCGTGCTCGATATCATGCTGCCGGGGCGCGACGGGCTCAGCATCCTCAAGAACCTGCGCGAGCGGAAGAACACCGTGCCGGTGATCCTGGTGACCGCGCGCTCGGAGCCGAACGAGCGCATCGAGGGGCTGAACCTCGGCGCCGATGACTACATCACGAAACCCTTCTTCATGGATGAACTGCTCGCGCGGGTGCAGGCGGTTCTGCGGCGCACCTCGGGCGAGCAGCTCAGCCTGCTGCGGGCGGGCGATTTGACGGTCAACCTGATTACGCGGGAAGTCAGGCGCGGCAAAGAGGATGTCGTGCTGCCGCCGCGCGAGTTCAGCCTGCTGGAGTACCTGATGAGGTCTCCCGGCCGGGTCTTCACCCGCTCCCAGATCCTGGAGCACGTCTGGGGCTACGCCTTCGATCCCCAGACGAATCTCGTGGAGGTCTGCATCCAGCGCTTGCGCTCGAAGATCGATGTGCGTGGATCGGAGTCGCTCATCGAGACCGTACGCGGCGTGGGCTACAGGTTTCGCCGGCCGGAGGGCGTTTGATGCTGCACTCCTTCCGGCTCAAGATCGGTCTGCTGAGCGTGTTCATTTCGGGCATCCTGCTGCTCGGGTTCGGCAGCTTCACCACCTCCGTTCTCAACCGGGTCGGACGGGAGCGCATCGACCGCGAGCTGCGGGCCCTGGCCGATGCGCAGATCAGGAAGGAGCAGCCGCCAGGACACTGGCGGCGCTTTGACGATTCACTCCGTTCGATCTATGGAACGAGCGCGGCCAAACAGTTCGTGGTGCAGGCGACGCATCTTGAGGACGGCCTGCTGTACGCGACGCCCAACTGGCCGCCTGACGCGCCGCAGGATGCCTTGCCGCTTGCTCTCGACTTGTCTGCCGCGCCCTACCAGGAGGCAGGGACGGAAGCTGCCAATCGTCACCCTTCGGAGGGAAGGGATGGGGAACGCCCCCGCCCGTTTGACGAGCCCCCCCGCCCCCCGCCGCCACGCCAGATGCGTGTGCGCGCTCCGGTCTACGCCACGATCGGCAAGCCGGACCACCTCTGGCGGGCCATGACCATTGCCAATGAGGAGGTGACGCTCAGCATCGCGATGAACCTGTCCGGGTTGCAGGCCGAGATTCGGCGCTTCCAGCGGGCGTTGCTCGTAGCCGCGCCGCTGGGGCTGCTGCTGCTTGCGGCCGGGGGCTGGCTCATCGGGCACGTGGCGCTGCGCCCCGTCAACGTGATCGCGCGTACCGCCGAGTTGGTGACCGCGCACCGCCTCGCCGAACGGATTCCCGACGGGCGGGCCGACAAGGAGTTCAAGCGCCTGATCGCTTTGATCAACGGCATGCTGGAGCGGCTCGAGCGGAGCTTCCAGCAGGCCACCCGGTTCAGCGCGGACGCGGCCCACGAGCTGAAGACGCCCCTGGCGATCCTCCAGGCGCAGACCGAACGGTGCCTGCAGCAGGCCGCGGATGGTTCCCCCGCGCAGCGCGAATTCGCCGAGCAGCTTGACGAGGTGCAGCGGCTGAAGGCCATTCTGCGCAAGCTGCTGCTCCTGTCCCAGGCCGATGCCGGGCATCTGCCGCTGAGCCTCGAGCGCATCAACCTCGCCGACACGGTCCGCGAGGCAGCCGACGACGTGCGGATGCTGGCCCCCGACCGGCAGACAACCGTCGCCGCGCCCGCCGCGTTGGTTGTGGAGGGGGATGCCGACCTCTTGAACCAGGCGATCGAGAACTTGACCTCGAACGCCGTCAAGTTCGGCGATCAGGGGGGCGGGATTGCGCTGGCACTTGGCGAGCACGACGGCCAGGCGGTTCTTACCGTCTCGAACACGGGAGGCCCCATCCCCGCACAGGATCACGACAGGGTGTTCGACCGCTTCTATCGCGCCGACAAATCCCGCAGCCGCGAGATCGAAGGCTCCGGCCTGGGCTTGAGCCTGGCGCGCGAGATCGCGCGGGCGCATGGCGGCGAGCTGGTCTTGCAGCAGAGCGAGGAGCTCGAGACCGTGTTCGCGTTGACGCTGCCCCTGGCGTAGCCCTCTCCCAGCGTGTAACAGCAGGCAGGAATGCCTGCGGCATACCCCATCTATGTCGGTTGTGGAGGCACGCAGGTGGGACTCCGACCAAGCCGCCTCATCTCCGTCCGAGTACCGGCTTCAGCCGGAAGTTCTGCGCGGCCTTCAGGCCGCGTCTCCCGCCGGGCCGCCGGTGGCTAAAGCCCCGTCGCGCTTCCGCCTAAAAGGCGGGACTCCGGCACGGGGCGGTAGCGGCAGACCACCGGGTGCAGCGCATAGTCACTATTTGCCTGTCACGATGTCACCAATGCCTGTGCGTGTGATTACGCCATGGTGCTACTTCTGCTTTCGTTCTGGTGTCTTGCTTCGACCAGTCGCAGGATCAGCATGTGACTCCATCTGTCGCAGCAAGTACCGAATATGCCTTTTGAGTTCGATCTGCATTCTGCATCTACTTTCGTAGTAACTCTTCATGTCGAACATAATTCGCCCTGGTGTGGTCGATGCAATCACGTTAGTCGCCTGAGCAGTGCCATCCGCATCGAGTAACGCAAGCCTGCTTTGAAGTATCTGGATTTCCTTCAGGGATTCGCGGATCTTCTCCTCGACCTGCTCCCACGGCACGACCTCGGTTCCGGCGTTTCTCGCACCGGTGGCCGCGTCGCCAGACACAAAGAACTCGCGAAGCGGTTCCGGCTGTGTGGTTGACTCCCTGTCGGCACCGAACCCGCAGGTAACAAGGAGGGCCACGGCAAACGCGATAATCCCCTTGAATGTGTTGTCACACGCCAATTCCTTAGAAACAGTCATGATATTTCTCCCGCACCTGACGCGCATCTTCCTGAAGATGGTGCCAGCCAAATTATCTGCACATTCTCGCGAAAAAGGGAAGGGCTCGTGTGAAGAGTGCCAGGCAAACTATCCTGACGAGACTGCCGCCGGTCGCTTCGCGCTTGCCGGGACGGCCCGGGAGGACCGTCCTACGTTGGACGGCGCTCCCGCGCCGTCCCTGCACGCTGCCGGTCCGTCCGTGGGGCCGAAATCCGTTCGGCCCGGACCCAGCCGGGCGACCTCGCGAGAACGGCCAATGAGCAAGGGTACGGCATGTTTCTCGCCGCACTTCATCCTTGGGCATTCCGTGCTGGATATTGGGACACCCACCCCCCGCTACGCGTACCCCTCCAAGGATGAAAGCGTGTTGTGGCAGAGCATCTTACACCCACTCCCCTCCCCCCGGAGGGGTGGCCGCAGGCCGGGGTGGGTTGCTTTTTGAACGGGCTTATCGACGTGCCATTCGTCTCCGGGCTTGCGGGCTGCGGCTGTCACGGCGGCTGGCAACCGGACGGTCGGACGCATCGTGGTCGTGGTCCACCCGGCCGGACTACTCACTGGGCGGACGCTGACGATTCGGCCGGCCTTCGCCGCCACCACCCGGTCCGCCGCCGCCGGGGCCGTCCGGTCCGCCCTGGCCACCGGGGAACGGCGGGCGGTACTCGTCGGTCGTGAGTTTGCCATCGCCGTTTCGGTCCAGTTTCTTCAGGGACTCGCCAGCCCCGGCGATTTCGTCGGCGTCGATGGAGCCGTCTCCGTTCCGGTCGAGCGCCATGACGAGGGGCGGCGACATCGGTCGCGCCGCGCCCATGCCGGGCTCGGACGGGGAGCCGCCGGCCTCCGGCTCGGAAGCTCTCGCCGCGGCAAGCCGGTGGACCAGCTCGGCCCCACGTCCGATGACGTTGCCCGCCCGGTATTCGGCAGTGCCAGGGGGCGGATTCATATCAGCCCCGATCTTGATGAGCCGCTTGCCGATATGGCGGAGTATGAAGCATGAACCTGCTTGTTGAAGCCTCATGCGTCCAACACCTCGCGCACCTTCCGTGCGAGCGCGTCGCGACCGAAGGGCTTGGACAGGAAATTCACGCCATCGTCCAATATCCCGCGCTGCGCGATGACGTCGGCGGTGAAGCCGGAAATGAACAGGCGCCTGATCGTCGGACGTAGTTCCAGCAGACGGTTGGCCAGATCGCGCCCGCTCATGCCGGGCATGATCACGTCGGTGATCAGCAAGTGGATCTCGCCAGCATGCTCCGCGACCAGGCGCAGGGCTTTCGCCGGATCCTCCGCAACCAGCAGGGTGTAGCCCAGGTCTTCAAGGAACGCGGACGTAGTGACGCGAATGGACTTCTCGTCCTCCACCAGCAGGACGATTTCGTTGCCGCGGGGAGGTTTCGCCAGTTTCTCA
>CAYOBW010000055.1:14039-31196 GCA_964402115.1 uncultured Victivallales bacterium | reverse complement strand
GCGCCGGGTCTATCGGTTTCCCATCCGCCTCCGCCGGTGGCTTCGGCGGGACTCCATCGGGGTCGGGGTCGGTATCGGTATCGGTATCGGGGTCGATTCCGGCTTGTCGCCCATCGCCTGTTGGCTTCGGCGGGATTCGATACCGACCCCGATACCGACCCCGACCCCGAGATGGCTTCGTTCCTGCAATCCGGTCTCCTCCGCATCATCATCCCCAGGCGCCAACGTCTGTATTAGCCGCCTCGATGTCGCAAATACTGCCATCCGCCATTTCTCACTCTTCTTCACCCTGGCAACAACGGGGCCGTCCGGGCGCTACGGAGGAATCTAGCCTTGCACGCAACGCCTCAGTGACGCAGTGGGCTTCCCCTTGCACCTTACGGCCGGGACGGCCGTCTCCATCGCGTTACTGAGGCGTTGCCATGTTGGTCCATGTTCGCTTGACCCTGCCGCGCGCCTGTGTCACCATCCGACCCCAGATGGCCATGGCGGTCCGGCCGCGCACGTGGGGCGGACGGACACGGCCGCAGGGTGAAGACACAGGCACGGCGTCCAGCGCCCCGCGCGGGACGGTCAGGAGGAGAAGCGGCGATGAAGAACAAGAGCGGTTTTTCGGCAGTGCAGGTTATCGTCACGCTGGCAGTGGTGGTAGTGGCGATCGGGGCGGTCGCGTACTTCCTGAGCGACCCGTTCCGCACCCGCACGCAGGAGGCCTACAAGGGCTTCGCGGAGTGGACGCCCGAGAACATCGCGAAGGATCCCGTCAACTACCTGAACTTCTGCGAGACCGAGACCCAGCAGGCGATCATCAAGCTCAAGGCGAGCGAGATCGCCATCGCCCAGAAGCAGGGCCAGATCGAAGGCATGCTGACGGACAACCGGAACAAGGTGGAGCTGGGCAAGCAGGCGCTGACCGAGCTCAAGGAAGTCTACCGCAAGGCCGAGACCGACAAGCAGTGGCCGGTCGCGTGGCGCAGCCTCTCGCTGACGCAGGAAACCTGCAAGCGCCAGATCCTCAAGTTCGCCGGCGAGATCCAGAGCAAGACCGCGCTCGTGACGAAGCTCGACGCGGCCGTCACCCAGCTCAAAGCCCAAACCGGCAAGGTGCAGGAGGCGCGCGACCGCGCCGGCGAGCAGCTCACCCAGATCGCCACCAGCCGCGAGATGCTCAAGGTGCAACAGATCACCGACGAACTGAAGAACAGTCTCGTCTCGATCAAGACCGTCATCCAGACCTCGGTGCTGGGCGTGGCGGCGACGGAACCGGGCACGATCAGCCTGGACGACCTCGCGAAAACCAGCGAGGCGACGGTGGACGAGGCGGCGTTCTCGAAGATCATGCAGAACTAGCGCCGGCGCCTCCGGCGCACACAGGGCAACGGCATGCTGAATCAGGCCACGGCAGGTTTCCGGTCAACCGGGCGCGGGGAATCGCTGGTGCGCGTCCTCGCGTTAGCGGCCCTCGTGGGCCTGTGCGCGGGCTGCCGGTGGGAGCCCCCGCCCCCACCCCGGCCTGCCGCCGCCACGCCGGCGCCCGTACCCGACCGCACGTGGACGGCGGAGGAGATCACGCAGGACCCCTCCGGCTACCTCAAGTGGGCGGACCAGAAAGTGGCCGGACAGATCGCCGATCGCGAGAACCGTCTCAAGCGCATCAACGCACGACTCTCCGAGATCGAGATCAAGCGCAAGGACTTCGACCAGAACCTCAAGGACGTCGAGAACCTCAACCGCCGCATGCAGCAGGCCGTGCAGCGCGCGGATGACGAGGACCGCTGGCCGGTGGTCGTGGGCGGCCAGTCGTTCGACGCCGCGCGCGCCCGGGTCGTGACCGAGCAGACGGCCCGCTATGTCGAGGACCGCCGGCCGATGGCGAACGAGTACCGGCAGGCGTCGGAGCGGCTGGACGGGGCGGCCCTCGCCCTGCGCAAGGATCAGGAGCAGCTGCGACGCCTGCGCGAGAAGATCGCCCTCGACCTCGAACGCATCCGCGTCAGCCAGGGGGTGGAGGAGTTATCCGACCTGCGCCGCACCGAGGGGGAGATCGCCTCCTTCGCCCAGGCGCTGCGCCAGATGGCCGACGAGAGCCTCGTCACCGTGCCCGTGGTCACGGCCGAGGACAAGGCCCGCATGGAAGTGGATCGTTTTCTGAGAAAAGCGGAGTAGCGGGGCGAAGGTCCGCCCCGCCGCCCGCGCAACCGGGAGCACCGTCATGCCACACAGCCGCAAACCGTTCCTGCACCTGCTGGCCCTCACCGCCCTGGCGGGAGGACTCGTCGCCGCCCGCGCGGCCGACACGCTCACCGAAGACGCCGAACTGGTCGAGACGCGCACGGAGATCCCCAAGCTCAAGGCCGCCGCCGAGTACACGATGAAGGACGGCGTCCTCGATCTCGAGCTCAGCGAGTACGCGGGCTACGCCGGCCTGATCGTGGCCAACGGGGGGCTGCAGCCCAGCGAAGACTCGGTCTTCTTCAAGCAGCACGGCTTCAAGGTGCGCATCACGCTGATCGAGGAGGAGAACTGGAGCGGCCTCAACAGCGGGCGCGTGGGCGCCGCGGCCACGACCGCGGACCTGCTCGGCGCGTACGGCGCGCAGTTCGACGTCGCCGTCCCGGCGCTGATCGGCTTCTCGCGCGGGGCCGACGGCATCGTCGTGCGCAGCGAGATCCAGCGCATCAACGACCTGCAGGGCAAGGTCGTCGCCAGCTGCCAGTTCAGCGAGGCGGATTTCTTCATCCGCTACCTCGCCCAGGAAGCCGGGCTGGGCGTGAACGCACTGCCCGACCTGCGCGCCAAGCCGGACGCGGCGAAGATCAACCTCGTTTACTGCGCCGACGCCTTCGGCGCGGGCGACCTCTTCCTGCGCGACGTCAAGGCCGGCCGCAACCGCATCGCCGGGTGCGTGACCTGGGCGCCCAAGACAACCGAGGTGGCGGAGGGGAGCCAGGGCAAGGCCCGCGTGCTGGTCAGCAACCGCAACCTCCTGATCATCGCGGACATCCTCGTCCTCAACCGCGCCTTCGCCGCGAAGAACCCGGAGATCGTGAAGGGGTTGGTCGCGGGCCTGATGGACGGCAACCTGCGCGTGCGCGCCGAGCCCGACAAGTACCTGGAGACCATCGCCAAGGCGTTCAAGTGGGAGAAGGACGAGGCCCGGGCCGAGCTGGCGAAGGTGCACCTGGCCAACGTGCCGGAGAGCCTGGCGTTCTTCAGCGGGCAGCTCGATTCCGCCGGCAGCTTCGAGTACATCTACGAAACGGCCCGCTACGTGTACGGCGACGCGCTGGTCGGCAAGGCCGCCGACCCGGCCCGGCTGCAGCTGACGGGGGCGCTGCAGGCGCTGGCCGGACAGGCGCCCTACAAGGACCAGAAGGCCGCCATCACCCCGCTGCGGGCCAAGACCGGGGGGGCGGAAAAGAACCCGCTCGAAGACGAGGCCCTGCTCAAGCGCGACATCCGGTTTTACTTCCGCCCGAACTCCAGCAAGCTCGACATCGCCAACAAGGACAACATCGCGAACCTGGCCGCCATCGCGCAGCTGCTCAAGGTCAGCCCCGGCTCGGTGGTCCTGCTGCGTGGCCACGCCGACGGCTCCATGGTCGAGCAGTTCCGCCGCGAGGGCGGCGAGGCCAAGGTGCGCGAGACGCGGATGGTGCTGAAGAACCTCTCGAAGGCCCGCTGCGGGGAGTTGAAGCAACTCCTGCAGGACCGCCACCAGATCGACGCGGCCCGCCTCGAGGCGCAGGGCGTCGGCATTGACGAACCCACCGGCAAGGGGCCGGACGCCGACCGCCGCGTCGAAGTGCAGTGGTTCACCATGGAGTAGCACGGGGAACGAGGCGGGAACGGAGGGCGGCATGCGCGTCTGTCTTTGCGGACCGGGACGCAGAGCCGGCGCTGCCGCGTGCGGCACGCTGGCCCTGCTGCTCATGACCGCCGCGGACGGACCGGCCGCCACGCTGCCATCCGTGTTGATTCGCGACGTTCCGCACGTGTGCCAGAAAACGGACTTCTGCGGCGAAGCGTGCGCGGCCATGTACCTGGGTAAACGGGGATCGCCCCTGACCCAGGACGATGTGTTCAACGCCGCCGGCGTGGACCCGCTCCTCGGGCGCGGCGCGGTCACGAAGGAGCTGGCGGCGGCCCTTGGGGCACTCGGCTTCAGCGTGGGTCCGGTGTGGTCGCAAATTGCCGCGAACCGGGCGCCAGCCGAGCTGGAGGCGCACTTCGCGGCACTGCACGCCGATCTGACGAAGGGCGTGCCTTCGATCGTGTGCATGCGGACGGGCACCGGGCAGGACGCCACGGAGCACTTCCGACTGGTGCTGGGCTACGATGCGCAAACCAACGTGGTGATCTACCACGAGCCGGCTGCCGCCGGCGGGGCCTATCGCCAGATGCCGCGGCAGAAGTTCCTGGATTGCTGGCCCCTCAAGTACGACACCAACCGCTGGACCGTGATCCGCCTGCGGCTGGAATCGAGCCGACCCCCTCCGGCGGCGCCGCGGCGGCAGGGCTTCACGGCGGCGGATTACGCCCAGCACATGATGGAACTGAAGCGAAAGCTTCCCGGCACGGATTTTGCGGTCGTGCTCGAGCGGCCGTTTGTGGTGATCGGGGACGAGACCCTGGGAGTGGTGCGGCTCCGTGCCGAGCAGACGGTCCGCTGGGCCGTGACGCGACTCAAGGCGGCCTACTTCGAGACGGACCCCTCGCACATCATCGACATCTGGCTGTTCAAGGACAAGGGGAGCTACGAGAAACACACCCGGTCCATCTTCGGCGACGAACCCACGACCCCCTTCGGCTACAGTTCCACGGAACACAGCGCCTTGATCATGAACATCGCCACGGGCGGGGGAACCCTGGTGCACGAGATCGTCCACCCCTTCATTGACGCCGATTTCCCGGCCTGCCCGGCCTGGTTCAACGAAGGGCTGGCCTCGCTCTACGAACAGTCCACGGGCAAAGGCGACCGCATTTGGGGGCTGACCAACTGGCGGCTCGCGGGCCTGCAGCAGGCCGTCAGGAAGCAGCGCCTGTCGTCTTTCGACGAACTGACTCACACGACGAGGGGCGCGTTCTACGCCGACGCCGCGGGAACGCACTACGCGCATGCGCGCTATCTGTGTTACTACTTGCAGGAGAAGGGATTGCTGGGCGCGTACTATCGCCGCTTCAAGGCCGACTGCGCGAAGGACCCGAGCGGCTACGCCACCCTGAAGGCCGTGTTGGACGAGCCGGACATGATCGCCTTCCAGCGTAAGTGGGAGAAATTCGTCCTCGACCTGCAGTTCCCGTAACGACACCGAGGGAGACACCATGGACACTCACAGGAGCGACGCCTCAGCAAAAGCCATCACCCGCCGGGGTCTGCTGAGGACGGCATTGGCCGCTATGGCCGCCCCGGCGTTCATCCCGGCCTCGGCGCTGGGGCGCGATGGACGCCCGTCGCCCGCCAACCGGATTACCGTCGGCAGCATCGGCGTCGGGGGGCGCGGCTCCGGAAACACGCGATCGCTCTGCGGCTACCCCGAGGCGCAGGTTGTGGCGGTCTGCGATGTGCGACGGAACAACCGCGAACGCGCGCGGGACGCGGTCAACCAGGCGTATGGCGCGAACGGCTGCACCGCCTGCAACGATTTCCGCGAGATCACCCGGCGGCCGGATCTGGACGCCATCCTGATCGGCACGCCGGATCACTGGCACGTTCCCATCGCCATCGACGCCATGCGCCACGGCAAGGACGTGTTCAGCGAGAAACCGGAAACGCTGACGGTGCGCGAGGGACGCCTGCTGGCCGATGTCGTGCAGCGGACGGGGCGCGTCTACTCGGGCGGCAGCCAGCGGGTCTGGCAGGACTACAACTGGTTTCACCGCATGGTGCGCGGCGGCGCCATCGGCGAGGTGCAGGAGGTCTGGGTCAACGTCGCCGGCCCCTCCCGCCCGAGCCATCTGCCCGCGCAACCCGTGCCCGAGGGCCTGGACTGGGACCTCTGGCTGGGCCCTGCCCCGTGGGTGCCTTTCAACAGCCAACTGCTCAACTTCCGCGCGTGGCGCGACTATTCCGGCGGCGGCATGACCGACTGGGGCGCGCATGGCTTCGGCGGTGCGCTGTTCGCCTGCAACCTGCAGGACACCGGACCAGTCGAGATCATCCCCCCCGACGGCAAGGAGCACGCGCGGCTGACCTACATCTTCGCCAACGGCGTGCGCATCTACCACGGCGGAGGCAAGGGCGGCATCCTGACCTTCCGCGGCACACAAGGCGAAATCGACGGCGGTTCCGCGCGCCGGTTGGCCGCGCCCACCATCTCGATCCCGAACTACCGGGGCAGCGGCGGCATTCTCGGCGACTTCCTGCACTGTGTGCGGACCCGGCAGCGCCCCTTCCGGCATGTCGAGGTGGCGCATCGCACCGTCAGCCACTGTCACCTGGGCAACATCGCCATCTGGCTCAATCGCCCGCTGCGGTGGGACCCGGTCAAGGAGGAGATCGTTGGCGACCCCGAAGCCAGCCGCTGGCTGGAACGTCCCTCCCGCGCCCCCTGGCACCTGGTCTGAGCTCCCGGATAAGGAATCCACGTTATGCAACACCTGACCATGCTGACGATTACGCTTCTGGCCTTGAGCGCCACCTCTCTGTGTGCGGCTCCCCGCAACGAACGCCCGGCCAAACGGGCCGACGCGCCCGGGACCGCGCTCGATCCGGCTGTCGCCGCCCTGACCGCGCAGACCGCACCGGCGCAGGTCGCGGCCGCGTACGCGGCGGCGGTCGACGCCCTCATCCCGGGGCTGGCCACGAACACGAGCGACCAGGCGCTCCTGGCACTGGAGACACTGGTCCACCACGCCGGACGCCCGAACGCCGGGGCGGAGCGTGCCGCCTGCGGCCAGGCATGCGCCGCGCGCCTGGTTCCGGCCACGCCTGCACCCGTGCAGGCGTGCCTCGTGCGCCAGCTCCGACTGATCGGCGACGCGGAAAGTGTCGCGGCGTTGGCGGCCTTGCTGCAGGCCCCGGACGAACGCCTGCGCGAGGACGCGCGCGCGGCGCTCCAGGTCAACCCGGCTCCCGCCGCCTCCACCGCGCTGCGGGATGCCCTGGCAGGCACAACCAACGCCGCGTGGCAGGCGGCGCTGGCACTGGCGCTCGGGGCACGCCGCGATACGGCCAGCCTGCCCGCCATCGTCCGGCTCGCGAACAGCGCTGACGCGCGCCTTGCCGAAGCCGCGCTGGATGCGCTCGGCCTGATCGGCGGCGATGCCGTGCCGCCCGCCGCGAAGGCCGCGCCGGAGGCGGCCCGCGTGTTTGCCGGCGACGCGAGCCTGAAACAGGCCGCCCGCTGGCTGGCGGAAGGGCGCAAGGCCGAGGCGGAGACGCTCTACGGCGAGCTTGCGCAACCCGCCTGGCCCCGGTCGGTGCGCTGCGGCGCGCTGCGCGGGCAGCTTGCGTGCGCCGGCGACGCCGCGGCCTCGCGCGTGCTGGAGTGGGTGGCCGGCGAAGATGCCGACGCCCGGTCGGCGGCCCTGGCGCACATCCGCCTGCTCGGTTCGCCGGGCCGTCGGGCCGTGATCGACGGCCTGGCCAGGCTGCCGGGCGACACGCAGGCGCTGCTCGTCGAAGGGCTGGCCGACGTCGGCGAACCGGCGGTACTGCCGCTCGCGGCTGCCCTCATCCAGGGCACGCATGCCGCCAGCCGCGCGGCGGGGTTGGCCGCACTATGCCGGCTGGGCGACGCCTCCAGCGTGCCGCTGCTCTACCAGACGCTGACCACGGCCACGAACGCGGCTGTGCGCACCCTCGCCGAGCAGGCCCTGCAGCAGCTGCCCGGCGGCGCGCAGACCGACCTCGCGCTGGCGGAGGCCATGCAACGGGCCGCGGGCGAGGCGCAGCGCACGCTGATAGGCGTCCTCGCCCGGCGCGGCAGCCGCACCGCGTGGCCCGCCCTCCTGGCCGTCGTTGACGGGGCCGATATGGCCAGCGCGCACGCAGCCTGCAAAGCTGTGGGCGACCTCGCGGCGGCCGACGAAGCGCCGGCCCTCCTCGACAGGCTGCTGGCCCTCAAGACCGCCGAGCTGCGGAGCGACCTGGAGGGCGCCGTGCTGAAGGCGCTGGGGAAGCTCGAGCCCCTGGAGGCGCGCGCGGCGATACTCCAGAAGGCCCTGCCCCGTGCCACCGCCCAGGAAGCCCGCTGCACCGTCCTGCGGCTATGCCGGGCGGCCCCGTCACCCGCGCTGTTGGAGGCCGTGCAAGCGGCCCGGCAGGATCCGGAGGTCAAGGTGCGCGACGCGGCGGTGCGAACGCTCACGGAGTGGCCGGATGCTGCGGCTTGGGCACCCATCTGGGGTGTCTTCCAGCAGCCGGAGAAGGACGCGTACCGCGTGCTGGCGTTGCGCGGGCTGGTGCGCCTGGCGCAGGAACAGAACGCCAAGCCCGGGCCCGAGTCCCTCGAGCGCTACCGCCAGCTGCTGAACGCGAGCCGGACCCCCGACGAGAGCCGCCTGGTCCTCGGCGCCCTCGGCGGCGCCACGCAACCCGGTGCGCTGGACCTGGCACTCCCGCAGCTCACGAACACCGCCGTACGCGCGGAAGCGGAGGCCGCCGTGCGCAAGATCGCGGAAGCCGTGCGCCGCCAAAACCCGCAAGCCGCCAAGCGGGCACTCGAGCGCTTGCCGGGCGGAAAGTGAAGACGCCGGCAAACGGCAGCCACGCTCAGGCGTCGGGGATGACGTTGACGCCGCGCAGACCGAAGAGCGGCGCGGCGGCGAGCAGGTGACGGTCGTTGGAGTAGACGACACGCAAGGGTTAGCGGATGCCAAGAGGGAAATGGCTGCCAGCCTGAACGGGGTTGGCCAGGGCGCGCACGACGAAGGCCTGGGCTCGGGCGGCGGCCTCCGGAACGGAGCACCCGCGCGCCAGGCAAGCGGTCAGCGCAGCGGAAAGCGTGCAGCCGGTGCCGTGGGTTTCGCGCGCGGCGACCCGCGGCGTGACGAACTCATACAGGGTGCCGGCGTCATAGAGCACGTCCACGACCGCGCCGCGCGCCAGGTGCCCACCCTTCACCAGGCAGGCCACGCCGAAGCGCCTGCCGATCGCGCGGGCCGCCCGCCGGAGCGCCGCACGGGTCGTCACCGGGAAGCCGGCCAGAACCTCGGCCTCGGGCGCGTTCGGCGTCACCACGGTGGCCAGCGGCAGCAGTTCGCGGCCCAGGGCCGTCACGGCGTCCTCACGCAGCAACCGGGCGCCGGAGGTGGCCACCATGACGGGATCCACGACCAGGCAGGGGAACCGGGCGGCGGCGACTTCACGGGCCACGGTCCGGATGATCGCCGCGGAGTAGAGCATGCCGGTCTTGGCTGCGGCCACGGGAAAGCCGGCGCACACCGCCCGGATCTGTTGCGCCACCAGGGCCGGCGCAAGGGCGCCCACGGCCGTGACGCCGGAGGGGTTCTGAGCGGTCACACACGTCAGCGCCGTGGTTCCGAAACAGCGCAGGGCCGCAAACGTTTTCAGGTCGGCCTGGATGCCGGCCCCGCCGCCGCTGTCCGACCCTGCGATGGTGAGCACGACGGGTTGGATGCAGGCTGACGGGGCTCGGGGCATGTAGACCGCTCAGGGCTTGATCTGACCAGCCCGCGCCATACTGCGGGCCTCGACGCTCTGGACCTCGGCATAGCCCTGCGAGCTCACCGGGTTGAGCCCTTCGCTGGCTTCCATGGAGGAGTCCGCCTCGTTGTAAAGCGAGGCCGGGCACTCCGTCAGGCTCTGGAAGAGCACACTGCCCTTGTACAGCCCGACCGAGACGGTCCCATGCGCCGACTCCGTGAGCACGTCGATGGCCGCCAGGGCGGCCCGGGTCACGGGGTCGTAGTACCGGCCGTCATAGACCTGGGACGCGACGAGGCGCGACAGGCTGCTGAACAGTTCCGTGGACCGACGATCGAGAACGGCCTGGTAGACGAACCGCAGGCACGAGCCGAGCAGCTCCATGCCAGGCGACTCGTAGACGCCGCGGCTCTTGGTGCCGATGATCCGGTTCTCGAGGGCGTTCTTCAGGCCCACGCCATTGCGCCCGCCAATCTTGTTCGCCTCGATCATGGCCTGCAGAGGCGTCACGGGCTGCCCGTTGATTTCCGCTGCCCGCGCGCCGGCGAAACGGACTGTGAAGGTCTCGACTGCGTCCGGCGCCTGCATGGGCCAGACGCCCATCTGCGGCTCCACGATCGTGCAGGGGGTCTCGACGCTCTCCAGATCCTCCGCCTCGTAGGAAATCCCGGCCAGGTTCGCGTCCGTGGAGTAGCGTTTGCGACCGCCCACGAACGCCTGAATGCCGGCTTCGTTCAGGTAGTCGGCCATCTGCTTGCGCCCGGGAAACTGCTTCAGCAGCTCGGGGTCGCGCCATGGCGCGTAGACCTTCATCTCCGGAGCCAGCACGTTCGTGTAGCGCTCAAACCGCATCTGGTCGTTGCCGCGCCCCGTGGCCCCGTGCACCAGCACAGTGCACTGCCGCTGCCGCATCTCGCGGACAAGACCGCGCACGGTGACCGCCCGCGCGATGCCGGTGGAGTTCCAATAGCCGCCGTCGTACTGCGCCTGCGCACGGAGCATCCGGAAGCAAGCTTCCGCCATCGCGTCCTTGAGGTCCACGATGACGGTTTCCGCCCCGCAGGGGGCCATCTTCTCGATGATATCCCGGATGTTCTGCTCGTCCGGCTGGGCGAGGTCGGCCGAGAAACAGAGCACATCCACGCCCTCGTCCACAAGGCGCTTGGTGATGGTCTTGCTGTCCAGCCCGCCCGAAACGCAGATCCCCAGTTTCTGCCTCTTCAGATCCTTGAGTCGCATGCTGCCGATATCCTCCGCCCGTCGGTTAAGCCTGGGCTGCGCCGGCAGCTGCCGGGGTTTCCGCGGCGGCCGGCGCCGCTTCCTCGGGCGTTCCGTCCAGTTCCGCGTGCCAGTCCGCGAGGGCGTCCGCCAGGATGTCGAAGACCTCCTCCAGTTCCTCGTCCTTGACCGTCAGCGGCGGCAGGAAACGCACGACATTCTCGGCCGTCGCGATGGTCAGCAGCCCCATTTCGGCCAGCTTGTCCACGAGCGGCTTGACGGGGGTGTCGCAGACCAGGCCAAGCATCAGGCCCATGCCGCGCACGCCCTTGACGTGCGGGAACTGCTCGGCGAACGACTCCATGCCCTCGCGCAAGAGGGTACCCTTCTCCTCGGCCCGCTCCAGCAACCCCTCGGTCTGGATCACGTCCAGCGTGGCCAGCGCCGCCGCGCACGCCAGCGGGTTGCCGCCGAACGTACTCGCGTGTTTGCCGGGCTGGAAGACGTTGGACAGCTTCGGGCTGCTGACGATGGCGCCGATGGGAAAACCGCTGCCGAGGCTCTTGGCCAGCGAGAAGCAGTCGGGCGCGATGCCGAAATTCTGGTAGGCGAACCACTGCCCGGTGCGTCCCATGCCGCACTGCACTTCGTCGCAGAGCAGCAGCAGGTTCTTCTCGTCGCACAGGGCGCGCAACCCCTTCATAAACTCGACGGTAGCGGGAACGACACCGCCCTCGCCCTGCACGGCCTCGACCAGCACGGCCACGGTGCGCTCGTTCACCTGCGCGCCCACGGAGGCGACATCGTTGAAGTCGGCGTACGCGAAGCCGTCGGGCATCGGCTCAAAACCCTTCTGCACCTTGCTCTGCCCCGTCGCGGCCATGGCGCCCAGCGTGCGTCCATGGAACGAGTTCCGCATGGTGATGATCTCGTAGCGCCCCTCGGCATGCCCCCACAGGCGCGCCAACTTGATCTGGGCCTCGTTCGCCTCGGCGCCGGAGTTGCAGAAGAAGCACTTGCCCTTCAGGCCGATGTGCGACAACCGCTCCGCCAGCAGGGTCTGGTTCTCGATGTAGTAGAGGTTAGACACGTGCATCAGCTTGGCCGCCTGCTCCTGCACGGCGCTGACCACCGTCGGGTGCGCATAGCCGACGTTCATCACGGCGATGCCGGCGGCCATGTCGAGATAGACCTTGCCATCCGCATCCCACACCTTGGTGCCACGACCCCTGACGAGCGCCATCCGCGGCGCGTACGTGGGCATGACGAACTGTTTGAAACGATCCGCAATGAGGTCAGTCTTATTCATCCTTGATGATCTCCGTTCCCACACCTTTGTTGGTGAAGATTTCCAACAGCAGCGAATGCGGCATCCGCCCGTCTATCATGTGCACCTTTCTGACACCCGCGTGAATGGCTTCCAGGCAACTGGCCACCTTGGGCAGCATCCCGCCGCCAATCACGCCCTCCTCCATCAGCGCTCCAGCCTCCGACACCTTGAGGGTGGCGATCACCGAGTCGGGGTCGTCCGGCTTGCGCAGCAACCCGGGCACATCCGACAGAAAGGCCAGCTTGCGCGCCTGCAAGGCCTTGGCCACCGCCATCGCCGCGACATCCGCATTGACGTTGTAGACCCTGCCGTCGTCTCCCATGCCGAGCGGGGTGATCACCGGAATCACGTTCCGCTTCAACAGGTCGCGGATCAGATCCACCGCCACATCGCGCGGTTCGCCCACAAAGCCCCAGTCCAGCACCGCGCCGGTTTCCGGGTCCACCGCCTGCTTGCGGTTCACCTTGAAGAGCCGGTCCCCGTGCAACCCCTCGGCCCGCGCCCCCAGCCGGTTGAGCGTGGCCACGATCTGCGGATTCAGTTCCTGCTTCATCACGCGCTCGACGACTTCGACGGTGCGTGCGCAGGTCACCCGCAGGCCCTTGACGAAGGCGGACGCCAGGCCAGCCGCCTGCAAGCCGCGCGAAATCGCCTTACCGCCGCCGTGAACGACGATCGGCAACATCCCCACGCACTCCATGAACGTGACGTCTTCGAGGACGCCCTCGATGTGGGCGGGATCCTCCATGGCACTGCCGCCAAACTTGACGACAATCACCTCGCCCCGAAACTGCTGGATGTACGGCAGCGCCTCGATGAGCACGTCTGCCTTCTCAATCCACTCCTGCATCGCCCGTATTCCCTTGTCCCGTCCGCCGTTTACGTCAAGTACGACGCGTTGATCTTCACGTAGTCGTAGCTCAGGTCGCACGTGTAGACCGTGTCGCTCGCCGTGCCCTGATGCAGTTCGATCTTGATCGAAAAGCTCTTCTGCTTGTAGACGCGCTCCAGTTCCTTGAGGTTGAATCCGGCAGCCTGCGTCCCGTTCTTGACCACGCTCACGCCGTCCACGCTGATATCGACCCGTTCGGGGTCCATTTCCGCACCGGAATAGCCCACCGCCGCAATCAACCGTCCCCAGTTGGGGTCGCCCCCGAACCACGCCGTCTTCACGAGCAGCGAGTTAGCGACGGCCCGGCAGGCCTTGTGCGCGTCCGCGCCCGAGCCCGCGCCGGTCACGGTCACCGCCACAAACTTGGTGGCGCCCTCGCCGTCCTTCACGATCTTGACGGCCAGCTGCTTGGTGACTTCCTTGACCGCCTCGACGAAGCGCTTCCAGTCGGGGTGCCGGGTCGTGAGCACCTTGTTGCGGGCCATGCCGTTGGCCATGAACAACACGGTGTCATTCGTGCTGGTGTCGCCGTCCACGGTGATCCGGTTGAAGCTCTCGTTGCAGGCCACAACCAGGCACTGCTGCAGGGCATCGGCATCCACATCCGCGTCGCTGGTCAGGAAGCCCAGCATGGTCGCCATGTTCGGGGCGATCATCCCGGAGCCCTTGGCCATGCCGCCCACGCGCACGGGCAGGTCGTCGATCCGCAGCTCGACGGCGAACTCCTTCGGCGCCAGGTCCGTCGTCATGATGGCCCGTGCGGCGAGCGCGCCGCCGTCGGCGCTCAGCTGCTCGGCCGCCACTTTCACGCCGGCGGCGATCTTGCTCATATCCAACGGCTTCCCGATCGTACCGGTCGAGCACACGAAAACGTGCTGCAGGTCCACGCCCACGGCCGCAGCCGTGAGTGCGGCCGTCTGCTCGGCGTCGGCTTTGCCCTGCGGTCCCGTGCAGGCATTCGCGCTGCCGCTGTTGATCACGAACACCGAGGAGCGGCCCCCCGCGAGGCGGGCGCGACAGAGTTTGACGGGGGCAGCCACGACCTTGTTCGTCGTGAAAACGCCCGCCACGGACGCCGGCTGTTCGGAAACCACGAGCGCCAGGTCGGGATTGCTCTTCTTCAAACCGCAATGGATGCCCGCCGCCTTGAAACCGCGAGCCGCCGTTATGCCGCCTTCCACTACCGTAATCATGTCCATAAGCGCCATCCCTGGAGGCTTTCGCCCCAAAACAAAGAGCGCAGAGTATCGAACATCGCCCCTTGAAAGTCTAACAGAAAAAGCAGACCGCCAATGGCCCTGCGCAAGCCTAGCGTCGGCGGTCGCGGCGGGGATACGACCGCCCGTGATCGCGGCGTCCGCCACCGCTGTGTTCACGGATGAGGGGGCGGGGTTCGCCGTGCACCTGCGGGGGAGGCACCAGCAGCGCGTCATCCGGCACCGTGCAGGCCAGCGGTCGCCCGATGTACTTCTCGATCTCGGGAATGATGAAAGACTCCTCCTCGCACGCGAAGGAGATGGCGCGGCCCCTGGCGCCGGCCCGTCCCGTGCGCCCGATGCGGTGCACGTAGTCCTCGGGTTCGTAGGGGAAGTCGTAGTTGATCACGTAGTCGATGTCGTCGACGTGGATGCCGCGCGCCGCCACGTCGGTCGCCACAACGACCCGCAACTTGCCCGCACGGAACTCGTCGAGAATGGTCAGGCGCCGCTTCTGCGCCACGGCGCCGGACAGCAGGGCGCACTGGATGCCGTGGTAGCGCAGTCGCTCGGCCAGGCGCTCGGAGTCATCGCGGCGATTCGAGAACACGAGCACGCGCTGCATGTCACGCTGGGTCAACAGGTTGTATAGCAGGGTGAACTTATCGCGAGTCGTCACGGCGAAGAGATCCTGCTCGGTCGTATCCACCGTCACCTTCTCGGACTCGACTTCGCAGATGACCGGGTCGGGCATCCACTGCGACGCCAGCCGGAGCACGGGCTCGCTGAGGGTGGCGCTGAACAGCATGGCCTGCCGCCGCTCCTTGGGTGGCGTCATGCGTACGATACTGCGCACGTCCGGGATGAACCCCATGTCGAGCATGCGGTCCGCCTCGTCGATCACCAGCACCTCGACGCGGCTGAGATCCAGCACGCCGCGCCGTGCGAAATCGAGCAGGCGCCCGGGCGTGGCCGCGAGCAGGTCGATGTGGTTGTTCTCCAGCGTGCGCCGTTGCTTGTCGAAGTCCATGCCGCCGAAAACGGCGGCGAAGCGCATCGGGCAGTGGCGCCCCAGGGCGTGAGCGTCCTCCGCGATCTGGATCACCAATTCGCGGGTCGGCGCCAGCACCAAGGCACGGGGCGCTCCCCGCTTCCGGTCCTCGGCCTTCAGCGGCGTCGAGAGGAACCGGTTGAAAATGCAGATCAGGAAGGCAGCCGTCTTGCCCGTCCCCGTCTGGGCGCGGCCGGCCACATTCTGCCCGGACCGCACGTGCGTCAGCACCTTGGCCTGGATGGGCGTGCAGTACTGGAAACCGAGGTCGGCGATGGCATGCATGATGGGATCCGGCAATTCCATGTCATGGAACCGTACCCGCCCCTCCTCGGGCGGCACGACGAAATCCGCCAGGGACCAGGGTGCGGAAGACTCGGCTTCGGGATCCACGTGGGTGCCGAGAGACGCAGATGCATCATGCGCGGGCGCTTCGCGCCGTGGCCGGGCTTCCGCCCGGGCTGGTCGGACCTCCGCGCGCCCCCGCGCGCCGTCCCCGGAGTGCCCGCCCACACCGCCGCCGGACCGGCGCCGCTCGCCCCGGTCGTCGCCATCCCGCCGGCGATCGCCCCGGCCCCTGCCCGAAGGCTCGCTGGCGCTTGTCGACGTCGGACGCGCCGCAACCCGCTCCGCCACTGGCGGCGCAGGGGTTTCTGGCGCGGGAAGCGCCACCTGCGCAGGCGCCGCTTCCGTGGTCGCTGCGTCGCCAAAAAGCTTGCGTCCGATCTTCTTCAGGAATCTAAGGGGCATGCCGCCGATCCTCGCCACGCCGACCGCACGAAGCTGCCCGTGCCAACCGACGCCTGTTGTACAAAAAACAGCGGCGGGACATCCGTCCGGATCTCCCGCCGCATCGCACCAGCCTGTACCATTCCGTCTAACGCTTGGAGAACTGGAACCGCTTGCGCGCGCCGGGCTGACCGGCCTTCTTGCGTTCCTTCATGCGTGCGTCACGGGTCAGGCAGCCGCTGTTACGCAACACATCCTTCAGGGATGCGTCCGTCGCCACGAGGGCGCGGGCCAGCGCATGCCGCAAGGCGCCCGCCTGGCCGGTCGGACCGCCGCCCCAGCAGGTCGCCACGAAATCGAACTTCTCGTTCGTATTGGTCAACCGCAACGGCTGCTCCAGGTAGCTGCGCAACGCTTCGCTCTTGAAGTAGTCTTGGATCCCGCGCTTGTTCACCCGCCACTTGCCGGTGCCCTGTGAAAGCTTCACGCGTGCCCCGGCGGTCTTGCGCCGGCCAGTCGCCTCAGTTGCCAAAATGGTCTCTGCCACGGTTGTCTCCCCGCCGCACACCCTGGCGGCTCATCCTCTGCTGCTTGTCGCTATGCCACCTGGCGCGGCTTCTGGGCCGCGTGCGGATGCTGTTCATCCTTGTAGACCTTGAGCCGCGACATGTACTTGCGACTCAGGGCGTTCTTCGCCAGCATGCCTTTGACGGCCTGCTTGATCATGCGGTCCGGATAAGTCGCGCGCAAGGTGGCGGCGGTCTGCCGCTTCAACCCGGCCCGGTACCCGGTGAACCGCAGGTACTGCTTCATGGTCTCCTTGCGACCCGTCAGCTTCACGCGCGCCGCATTGAGCACGATCACGAAGTCTCCCGTATCCACGTGCGGCGTGTACGTCGGCTTCGTCTTGCCGCGCAGCATATTCGCCAACTGCACAGCCAGCCGCCCCAACGGTTTGTTCGCCGCGTCCACTACCAGCCACTCCCGATCCGTGCCGGCATCCATAGCCTGAAAACTCTTCATGTCACCTGTCCCTTGCGTTTGTCAGAAGGGCGCGAACCATACCCGATGCCCCATATCCTGTCAACACCCTAATTCCATCCCGAACGCGCTTTTCGCCTCCGGAGCCCC
>CAYOBW010000055.1:3497-13939 GCA_964402115.1 uncultured Victivallales bacterium | reverse complement strand
GCCGGCGCCGCCACAGGCGCGGCCGCGGGCGGCATCTCGCGGACGGGCGCCTGCTCGGGCGCCAGCAGCTCGGGATTGTCCTGCGTCAGCTTGCTGCCCGACCAGGACTCCTTCCAAAGCATGTCGTCGTCCAGGGCCTTCTTCCGGCGCAGGGACTCCTCCGTGGCGGCGGCCTGCGAGTCCATGACGTAGGGCGTGATGAAGACCACGACTTCGCTGCGCGAATTACCCTTCTGCGTGGACCGGAAGAGCCAGCCCAGGATGGGGATCTTGCGCAAGATGGGAATACCGCTGTTGGAGTCGTCCTTCTGCGTCTTTACCAGGCCACCCAGCACGATGGTTTCCTTGTTCTGCACCGCGATCGAGGCCTTGAACTCGCGCGAAAGCACGGTGGGCCACATCTGCCCGTCGATCTCCTGGCCCGCGCTCAACTGCTCGACGTTCTGCTCGATCTCCATGACGACAAGCTTCTTGTCGTTGATGTGCGGCTTGACCTTCAGCTTGATCCCCACCTTGCGCCGCTCGACATCGGGCTCGTAGACGCCGCCACCGCCCTGGTTGTAGCCGCCGCCCACGTAACGCTGCCCCTTGTAGAAGTAACGCTCCTCCGACGAGTCAATGCTGGCCTCGGTGTTGTCGTGCGTCACGATGACCGGCGAGGAGAGAATCCGGGTGCGGTTGTCGTTGGCGGACATGGTCAGCACGGCGTCCATGTTGAGATCGAACTGGGTGAAGTAGTACGTCAGCCCGCCGCCCAGGCTGGGGCGCCCCAGGGTCGTGGCGTCCACGGGCTTAGTCTGCCCGCCGCCGCCGCCGCCGCCCGCGAATGAGAACAGGGGCGTGCGGCGCCCATCACCCTTCTCGTTGTAAGCCACCATGGAGCGCTGCACCCAGTCCACACCGGACTGGAGCTTGTCGCCCAGTTCGATTTCGAGGATCACGGCCTCGATCAGCACCTGGGCCAGCGTCATGTCCATGTCCTTGACGATCTGCTCGATGGTCTTCGCGTCGTTCGGGCTGGCCATGATGACCAGCGCATTCGTGCGTTCGTCGGCCAGGATCTTGATATTCTCGGCCGACAGCTGGCCGAGCTTGCTCTGCGCCTCGCTCCGCTGGGTGCCCGCGCGCGTCGCCGCCGCCGCCGTCTCGCGGCGCTCCACGTAGTCGCGCAACCCCGTGCTGCGGCCTTCTTCCCCGCCCGCACCGGCGGCGGCGCCCGGGGTCGCGGACTTCGAGTCGGTCTTCGGCGAGGCGGCGCCGATCAGCTCGTTCAACATCCCGGCAATCACCTTGGACTCCGCGTACTCGAGGCGGATCACCTTCACGACCACGTCAGGGTTCGTTTCAACGTCGAGGGCCTTCACGATCTTCTCGAAGAACTTCATGTTCTCGCGGCGCGTGATGAAGATCAGCAGGTTCGTGCGGTCGTCGGCGACGATGAGCACCTTGCCGCGGATAATGCCGCGCTCAGCCTCGGCGACGATCTGCGCCTCCATTTCAGGCGAGGCGGGCTTGGACGAGGGGGAAGACGGCGCGGGGGTTGTCGTGGGACGAATCACCCCCGGGATCGTGCGCGACTGGACCACGCCCGGCGACCCGGCGTCCTTCGTGCCGGTCACTTTCTCGGTCTTGCCCTCGTCCTTCTGCGACTCCGCGATCAACTCCTCGAGCTTCTGTTTGATCTCGGACGCCTTGGCGTGCAGGATGGGCATGATCTGCGTCTCCTCGCGCGCCTCGGAGGGCTGGTCGAGGTAGCGCAGGACCTGGCAGATGCGGTTGATGTTCTCGGCCGAATCCGTCACCAGGATGCTGTTGATGCGTTCGAACATGCTGACCGTCGCGTAGGGGTGCTTGAGCGGCTCGATGGCCTTGTTGGCCTCGTTGACGTCGATGTGCTTGAGCAGGATCATCTGGCTGGCCACTTCGCCGGTTTCGTTCAGCGGCAGCTCGACGGTGTGCGTGCCGCCGGTGGCGTCCGTCACGCTGGTGCGCTGGCGCTCCAGGATCTTCTGCCCCTCCTTGATCACGTCCTTGTTCGGCACGACCTTGAGGAACTTGTCGTCCACGCGGACCAGCGCCACGCCGTTCATGTTGAGAACGGTTTCCTCGGCCTTCAGATACTCGTCGAGGGTCAGCTCGTCCTGGCTGCGCAGGGTGATATTGGCCTTGGGGAGGCCGGGCGCCAGCAGCAGCGTGCGGCCGGTCTTTTCGGCATAGTCGTCGAGCAGCATTTCAAGGGGCGCCTGGCTGAATTTGAGTTTGCCGCCCGAGCCCGAGCTGTTGTCGGTGGGAGTCGCCTCCTGGCGTATCGCGGAAGCGGCGGGCAGGGCGCGCCCGCCGGGCAGACCGGCCGGAGCGGTTCGCACCGGCGCACCGGGCAAGGAAGCCGCCCCGGGCGGGTTGACGACCGCAGGCGGGGTGGCCGGTACGGGCAGTGCGCCGGCGGGCGCGGGGGTCGGCGCGGCTGGCGTTGGCGCCGGCGCGGCAGGCGCGGCGGCTGGCGCCACGGGCATGGCGGGGTCGGCATCCGTGACCGGCGCGGCCGGGGTCGCGACCGGCGGCAGTGCGGCGGCGGCCGGTGCGACGGGGGCCGGTGCGACGGGGGCCGGTGCGACGGGGGCCGGTGGAGCGGCTTGCCGGATCACGGACGCCGGCGCTCCGGGTCGCTGCGCGCGCACGGGTTCGCCCACAAGCAGCAGGCAGATGGCGGTCAAGAGGCCGACCAGCCCGCTGTAACGGTGTTGCCCTACGTTTCTTGCGATCACTTCGGCTGCTCCTCCACAGGCTCGCGCGTGTAGGCGCAATACAGCGTAAAGCGCCCCCGCAACGTCCCCTGATCCTTGGGTTTGACGAACAACTGCCGCACGTCAAACATTGAACCTTCAGATTGAAGATCGTACAGAAAGCGCACCAGGTTGTCGAGCGACGCCTCCCAGTCCCGGCACTCGACCGCCAGTTCGTAAACGTCCCCGGCCTTCTTCTCCTCGCCCGCGTCGCGCCGCAGGATGCTCACGGTGTTCTTGGCGGCGACCCTGTCCATGGTCGAAAGCCAGTGCACATCCACCTTGCGACCCGCGGGAAGCTGCGGCAGCTGGCCGCTCAGTTCGTCGAACTGCTTCTGCCAGAATTCGCGCTTGGCCACGAGGCTCTTCGCCTTGCGCAGATCCTCGGCAACCCGCGCCTGCTCGGTGCGCAGCTGCTTCCATGCGGCGATCTTGGGGCCGGCCAGCATGAAGCTGACGCCGAACAGCACGACCGTCCCGGTCGCCAGCGTCAGGAGCATCTCGCGGGAGGAGAACTTCACGGCGCACCCCCTGTCCCACCCGCGGCAGTCGTTCCCGGGGCCGGCTCGGCCGTGACGCCGGCCACCGGCAACCGCAATTCCATGTCGAATACCTGTTTGCCGCGCAGACGCTCGAAGTGCGGCCCGTTGATAACGTTCTCGGTGTACAACTCGGAAGAATCCAGCTTGTTCTTGAACGCATAGACCTGATCCACCGTGCCCGCCTCGCCGGTCAGCTTGACGCTCTCCCCCTTTTTGTAGGTGAACGAGGTGAGGTCAACCCCGTCGGGCTGCAGCACGGCGATTTCCCGGAGGCACTCCAGCCCCGAATGCGTGCGATCCGTGTACTGCTTGACAACGCTGACACGATGGCGGATGTCACGCACTTCCTCCGCCGGCCCCGTCCAGCGTTCGAGATCCTGGCGCAGCGAGCGCAAGACGTAACCCTGATACCAGACCCCGCCGAGGAGGGTGGCCACCGCCAGCAGCCAGACGCCCATGACGGCGGCGGCGCTCAGCAGCAACCTGAACCGCAACTGGCGCGCGGTCTCGGTCTGTCGCCATCCGACGGGGGTCAGGTCCAGCAGGTCGCCCACGTCACCCAGCATGCGCCGCGCGAGTCCCTCGGAGACCGGCGGCAGGGCAGCCAGATCATGCACCGTGACGTCGCAGCCGCACGTCTCGCGCATGGCCGACAGAAGCTCGGGGGGCGCCTCGCCGCTGGCCCATACCTGCAGGTTCCGCTCCGCCACCTCGCCCAGCTCGACATCGAGCGCCATCAGGGCGAACTCGACCTCGGCCACGAGATCCGCCGAGGTCGCTGCGCCGGCGGCGGGGTCGGCGGGATTGACAGCGCGCAGAATGACCGGCTGGCCATCCTGAAAGAGGAGCAACTCGCAGTTGGTCTGCTCCAGCACGAGGACGATCTGCCGGCCCTGCGGCCGCACGTGGCCGCCGTCCTGCAGCAGGCGCCAGCGGCCGAGGATGGCGGCATCCACGCGCGCCGGTTCCACACCGGCCGCCCGCAAGGCCGCGCCCTGCGCCTCGACGAATTCGGCGCGCACCATGGCGATCAGCACCTGCTGCCCGGTCTCGCCCGTGCGCAGCACCTCGAAGCCGGAGACCATGCTGTCCACGGGAAAAGGCGAGTACTTGTCGAGCTGCAGGGCGACCATCTCGGCCAGCTCAGCGCGCTCGGCCAACGGCAGGTTGAGCACGCGAATCAGGACCTGGTCGTCGGACAGTCCCAACGCCACGGGCCCCTTCACGCCGACACAGCCGGCCTTGAGCTGCTCGGCCACCGAGACCGCACCGGCCGCGAGATCCCCGTCCCCCGTCGCTGCGGTTTCCCGTGTCGCACCCTCTGCCGCGCCCCCCGCAACCTCACCCTCACCGGGCACGGGCGCTTCGAGAGGCAGGTTCCGGTAGTCGACCACGGACACCTGGCCCTTGCCCCCCTGGAGCAGCGTCCACGCCAGCAGGTCGCTGCGCAGCACCAAACCGGTTGCGATGTCCTTGGTCATGCAGGTACTACCGCCGATGGCCCGCGCGGGGCGCCGTCGTCAATCCTCTTCCCGCCAGCGCAGGATGGTGAAATTCTTGTTGCTGTACTCGACTACACACGAAATCATCTTCTCCACGCCGCCTACCTTCCCCACGGAGGTGATGCGAAAAACACCTGCGTCCGTGGAGACATACTGCCGGGCCGCCTGACCGAGGTCCGGGAAGCGGGCAAACAGATCGGTTGCGCTGCGGAACGGATCGTTTTCGACCTTGCCATCCTGCTTCACTTCCCCTTCGCGCTCTTCGATGATGGCTCCCGCCATGACATCGTCCACGCCAGGCAAGGTCATCAACACCCGCATCGAGGCGGCATTCGGGTTGATGGTATCGTTGCCGTAAACCGTCAGGAGATCGTAGATGCCGGGGATGCTAACCTGTTGCTCGGCCTCCTTCTCCTCCTTGTCCGAATCCCGTCCAGCCGAGCGCTCCGATTCCGCCCGCGCGTCTGCCGCCTCCTCCGCGTCGTCAAGCTCACTCTCCAAAACACCGCCGTATAGTATCGTCCGGTTGAAACCCTTTACAAGCAGAAGTTCTTCAACGGTATCCAGTTCGCCATTTTTCGCACGATAAGCAGGTTCGAGCGACGCGTAGTAGTCCTCGGTTTCGCCGCCATCCGTCCGGGGCGTGTCGTCACGATCGCACCAGTCCAGGAAGGACTCGATCAGGCCGGCCCACAACTCCTGCGGCACGCCTCCCACCTCCAGGATGCGCTCCAGGTTCTCCTCTTTCTGCCGGTCGTTGTTCCCCAGTCGGTTGATGTTGCGGCGGGCGGGTTCGGGCACGATATCGAGCCGCACCGCCCCCTCGCCCAGTTTGGTTTCCATGCCGGTGATCGAAAGCCCGTCGCGCAGCCGCTTGGCCGTGTCGAACCAGCGGTCGTCTTCGACCTCGGCCTCCTGCTGGTCGCCAATGTCGCCACGTTTGACCATCAGCATCTTGGCGATATCCAACCCGGAGAGCGCCAGATAGTGCGCCTTGGTCCGGTTCCGGTAGTAGCGCGTGATGCGCGCCTCGATCTGGGCGTCGAACCCCAGCGCGGCGACCAGCAGCGCCATGAACGCCACCGCCCAGAGCACGATGATGAGGGCCGAGCCCCCCCGCCGCGCGCTCCGGTTATGACAACCCACCGCTTTCACGCCCCTGCCTCCCTGTTCCAACAGCAAGGACGGCGCCGAAGCGCCGTCCAACGGGGTCTAGTTGCCCCTGCCGCCGGGCGTCGGCGGTCCGCCGCCACCGCCAAACCCGCGACCACCACGGCCGCCTCCAGGCAGACCGCCCTCCCAACCCGGCGGCAAACCGCCGTCCCGCTCCCGGCGCGAACCCCCGTCTTCACGCCCCCGGTGCGAACCCCCATCGTCACGGCGCGACCCGTCTCCCGAGCCATCCGACCGCTGTCCCCCGCCTGAACCCGAACCGCCCCGCGCGGGCGGCAGGCCACCGGTGTTGCCCGTGCCCGTGCCGGTCCCCGTACCGGTGCCGGTGGACGCGCGCCCCTTCGACCACGAGAGGGCGGCCAGCGGGATCTCGACGATGCGTTTGATCTCCACGGGTGTTTCGCCCTCGTCGAGCGGCTCCATCCACAGCGTCAGTTCGACGGCTTTCGGGATCCTGTTCGTATCCTCCCACTCGTCGATCCAGTCGATTTCGTCCTCGTTGCGCGCAGCCGCCTCATCCGGATTCTGCACGCGGCAGTTGAACCCCACCACCTTGCGGGCGATGAACACGGGCGGGAGCTTCTCGGCGTCGAAGTCGTCGGGCTGCCCGGCCACCCGCCAGGCGCGCACGGCGGCAGCGGAGTCGCCCTTCTCGTTCTGCTCCACGAAGAACTCGATGCGGTGCGGGCTGCCGGCGTTATCGTCGTTGCGCCCGATCAGGGCACCGCCGAGCTTCACCCAGCTGATCTTGTCGCGCGCGCCCGGGCCCTCGCCTTCATCCTCCAGAACGAACCCGTAGGAGGAGTTGCGGGTCGTGGTCGAGGTGCGGAAGTAGGCCGAGCGCAGCCCCATGGTGAGCTGCTCGATCACGAAATCGCCGTGGTGCAGGTCGTCGCTCAGCAGCATCCCGCGCCGCCAGGTCTGGGACACGATGTTGAACGCGAGGAACGTCACCCCGACGATGGCTGCGAACAGCGCCACCGCCAGCATGATTTCAAGCAGCGTGAAGCCGCTCCGCCCGCCGCCGGCGCGCGCCGCGGGAAGCCGTCCTGCCGCTGTCTCCAACGTCCCGACCATGTCCCGGCCCTTCAGTACTTCTTCTTGGCGCCCGTCTTGTCTTCCGGATGATAGATAAGCTGCACGATTTCGTCGGCGGAGGACTCGCCGTCGTCGCCCCAGGAGACGCGCGTCGTGACAAGATACAGATCGTCTTCGTCCTCGTCCTCCTCCTCGACCGTCCGCTCGAACGTCACCCCGTTCTCGTACGTCTCGGCCGCCACGTTCAGCTTCTCGAGATCGTTCGTGACGAACAGCGGATGCTCCACCTCGCCGCGGCCCAGCGCCCACTGCGCCTTCTGGTAGTTTTTGGCCAGCGTCAGGATCGCGAGGCAGCGCATGGCCGCGGTCATGAGCACGGCCAGGCAGACGCCCATGATGGCCGCCGCCAGAACGACCTCGATCAGGGTGAAGCCCCCCGCGGCCCGGCGGCGACTGGCGCCGCGCGCGTTCACGTGTCCCCCCGCTGGGTGTCGATCTCGACGGCCGACAGCGCGTCCACCTCGATGATGCTCGCCGCCCCATCCTCGTCGCGAATCCGCACGCGGTAGGGCTGGCAGCGGCCGTTGCTGTAGTATCGAATGGTCACCACCGCGCTCTCCTGGGCGGCGCGCCGGCTCTTGCTGCGCGACAGGCCCATGTCCGCATCCACCTCCACCGACTCGATCACGACCCCTTCCAGCCGCTGCTCGAACTCCTCGTCCAACGGCGAACCCGCGTCGTCCGCCACGTTTGGGTCGCCATCGACCCCCTCTGGCAGCGGCTCCGCGGCTAGCGCGTCGTCCTCCGGCGGCACGGCGCCGGGCAGGGCGCCCTCGGTTTCGAAACCCGTCTCGTTCAGCCCCGGCGACTTCCGGAGCGGCACCACCGAGATGCGCACAATGGCGTTGGTCAGATCGAAGGTGAGATCCACTTCGCGCTGGCTGATGACGGCAAGGCTCATGGCGTGGCGCCCGGCCGTCACGATCGCCTTCGTCCCCGCGCGCAGCTGGTGCTGCTGGAGCGCCCCGATGAACAGCGGCGTGCTGACCGTCAGCAGGATGCCCATGATGGCGATCACGAGAATCAGCTCGATCAGCGTGAACCCGCCCGTCTTGCGCGCACCCAACATGCCTGCCTGCCCTCCTACATCCACAACCCCGGACGGCGGGTTCCGTCACGCCAAACCGATCCGACACCACGCAGGGAGTGCGCCCGGGCGCCTGCCGCGCCGCGCTAGTTCGTGATGTCGTCCTCGGACCCGAACTGCCCGTCCGGACCCGAGGAGCGCACCTCGTACTTGAACTTGCCGGACTTGCTGAACTGGAAGGGATTGCCCCAGGCGTCCGTCGGGAGCTGCGCCAGGGGCGCCTCGAACTGCTCGGTCTCCTTCGTCAGGTCTTCCAGGGCGCCCGGATACTTGTTCGTCGTCAGCTTGTACAACTCGACGGCCTTGCGGATGGCGTCGATGTTGCCGCGCGTGGCCGTGATGTTGGCCTTGTCCAGGTGGCCCCCGATCCCCACCACCGCGATCGTCGCCAGGATGCCCAGGATGGCCACCACCAGCAAAACTTCGATCAAGGTGAAACCGCTGCTGCCCCGTAACCGTGTCCGCCTGTCCGCTGCCTGCCTATCCACTGTCTGCATATCCGCCTCCTTCTGCCTCGCCCGGCGCCGCCGGGGTTGTCACACATTCATGCTGTTGGTCATGCTGAAGACCGCCATGATGATACTGACCGCGATGAACCCCACCATGAGCGCCACGAAGACGATCAGAATGGGCTCCAGGGCGGTCGTGAAGATCTTCACGTTGCGGTCCAGCTCGTTCTCGTACCGGCGCGCGATGTGGGTCAGCGACCCCGTCATGTCGCCGGTCTGCTCGCCGATGGACATCATGTCGATCATCATCTGGGGAAACACCTTGCCCGCGGCCAGCGGGCCCGAGATCGTCGTGCCGTCGGTCACCCGGTCGCGAGCGTTGCGCAGCTCGCGGGCGATCACGGCGTTGCCGACGGTCTGCTCGACGATGCCGAGGGACGTCAGCACCGGCACCCCGTTGCCCAGCAGCGTGCCGAGCGTGCGGGCCAGGTTGGCGTAGATGCCCGAGGCGACGATGCCGCGGATGAGCGGGGTGCGCAGCAGGAGGCGGTCGCCCACGAGCCGCCCCTTCTCGGTGCGCAGCGCGCGCCGCGTCAGGGCCACGAGGCCGACAATCGCGATGGCCAGGAACCAGCCGTAGTGCACCAGGAACGAACTCATGCCGACGAGGATCTTCGTCGGCAGCGGCAGCTGGCCATGGAGCTGGTCGAAAATCTTCTGGAACTTGGGCACGACGAAGACCATGGAGAAGATCATCGTGCCGAGCCCCATGACAAGCACGATGCACGGGTAGACCAGCGCCATGACCACCTTGTCCTTCAGCTCCTGCATGCGTTCGTAATGCGCCACGAGCCGCGTCAGCACCTCCGCCAGGGCGCCGCTGGCTTCGCCGGCCCGGATCATGCTCGTGTAGAGCTTCGTGAAGTTGCGCGGATGCTGCGCCATGGCCTCCGAGAGGCTGGCGCCCTTGATGATGGCGTCGCGCAGGCCCGCGACGATGCGGTCCTCCACCTTGCCCGTGTGGCGGTTGGCCAGGCAGTTCAGCGCGTTGCCCAGCTGCATGCCGGAGGCCAGCAGATCGCTCAGCTCGGTGGTAAACACCAGCACGTCGCGCATGCTCATGCGCTCGCCGCCGCGCCGCCAGGTCAGCTGCATCCGCTTGCGCGGACCGCGCGCGTCGGCCTTGGCGGCGGCGCTCCGCTCCTCGACCACGATGGGGATCTCCCCCTTGGCCTCGATCGCCCGCATGGCGCCGCGCCGGTCGTTGGCCTCGACCGTGCCTTCGACCCGCGTGCCGCTCCGCGTCCGCGCCTTGTATACGAAAACCGCCATCGTCCGCCTTCCGTTCCGCTACTGGTTCTCCTCCGTCGCCCGCGCCACTTCCTCGACCGTCGTCACGCCATCCAGCACCTTGCGCCAGCCGTCGTCCCGCAGCGTCCACATCCCCTGCTCCACGGCCTTCTGCTTGATGACGTTCATGGAGGCGCGCTGGACGATCAGCGCCTCGATCTCGTCGGTCACGGTGAGAAGCTCGAAAATCCCGACCCGGCCCCGGAACCCCGTCATCCGGCAGCGCTCGCAGCCCTTCGTCTCGTAGATCGTGTGGCCCGGCATCCGGTCCACCGGGAAGCCCGCGTCCCGCAGCAGCGCGAGGTCCGGCTTCACCGGGCTGCGGCAGTCGCGGCAAAGCCGCCGCACGAGCCGCTGGGCCACGACGGCTTCCACGGCCGAAGCCACCAGGAAGGGCTCCACCCCCATGTCCAGAAGGCGGGTGAAGGTGCCCGCGGCGTCGTTCGTGTGCCGCGTGC
>CAYOBW010000055.1:0-3487 GCA_964402115.1 uncultured Victivallales bacterium | reverse complement strand
ACCCGTCAGCGAGGCCTGAATGGCGATTTCCGCCGTCTCCTGGTCGCGGATTTCCCCCACCATGATGATGTCGGGATCCTGCCGCAGGAACGACCGCAGCGCCTTGGCGAACGTCAGCCCGATGTCCGCGCGCACAAGCACCTGGTTGATGCCCGCCATCTCGTACTCGATCGGGTCCTCGGCGGTCATGATGCGCTGGTCGATCGTGTTGATCTCGTGCAGGAACGCGTAGAGGGACGTGGACTTGCCCGACCCCGTCGGCCCGGTCACCAGGATGATGCCGTTCGGGCGGTTGATCAGCTTCTGGATCGTCTGCTGATCGGAGGGGCACAGCCCCAGTTCAAGCAGGCTGACGAAGTCGTCCTTGCGCTGGAGCAGCCGCAGGCTGACGCTTTCGCCGTAGACGGTGGGCATGGTCGAGACGCGAATGTCGATATCCTCGGCATCGACGCGCAGGCCGATGCGCCCGTCCATCGGGAGCCGCTTCTCGGCGATGTCGAGGTTCGCCATGACCTTGATGCGGGAGATGATCGCGGCCTGAAAGCGGTGCAGCTGGGGCGGCACGGGCGTCTGGTGCAGCACGCCGTCAATCCGGTAGCGGATGCGCAGCTTGTCTTCCATGGGCTCGAGGTGAATATCCGTCGCCCCCTGCTGCACCGCCTCGCGAATGATCTGGTTCACGAACTTGACGATGGAAGCTTCCTGGTCGAGGTCGCTGAGGTCGGACTTGTGGGTGTCGTCGAACTGCGAGAGGTCGAAGCGGTCGTCCTCCATCATGCGGTCGAGGGTGTCCGCGCCCACGCCGTAGAACTTGCGGGACGCCCGGGCGATGTCGGCCGCCGGACTGAGCGCGAACCGCACGCGCGTGCCGGCGGCCAGCCGCAGCGTGTCGACGAGCCCGGTGGTCAGCGGGTTGTTCGTGGCCACCGTCAGCGCGCCGTCGGCCAGGGAGATGGGAATGACGTTGTACTGGAACACGGCCTTGGTCGGCAGCTTCTCGAGCACCTCCTTCTCGATGTCCTGGGTGACGAGCCGCAGGAACGGGATGCGCAGCGTTGCGGAGACGGCCTCGAGGAACGCGACCTCTTCCGCGTAGTTCTCGCGCACCACGAGCTCCGTGATGTTCGCATCGGGCTGCTTCACGCCCTCAAGCAGGCGCGCAATCTGCTCGTCGTTGAACAGGTTGGTGCGCCGCAATAACCCCGCCACGAAACTGGTAGATGTAGTAGCCATGTCGTGTCCCATCGCAAGTGCAGGGGTTATCCTACAGGATTGGTCCCGCCGTTGTCCACGCTTCCAAACGCCCCCGTCGGTCAACCGTCACGCCGGCGGCTCCGCGCGCGGGTCGTCCGCGCCCCGGCCGCCCGCCCGCCGGGAGGCCCACAGGGCCTGCCGGGCCATGCCCATGAGGATCTTCACATCGTCCACCGACAGCGGCCCGCGCGAGAGCGCCCGCCGGAGCCCCAGCATCATGTGGTCGGCCTTGTCGTCCTGCATGAAGCCGATCTCGAGCAGGGTCGCGCGCCACATGGCGAACATCCGCTCGCGCAGGTCCGACGGGGCTTCGGGCGACTTCTCCACGGGCGGCTCGAACGCCGCGGCGGCGACAAACAGCTCATGGCAGCAGATCATCACGGCCTGCGCCAGGTTGAGCGAGACGTAGTCCGCGGCGGACGGGATCACGATCAGCTGCGTGCAGAGCGCAATCTCATCGTTCGTCAGCCCGTTGTCCTCGCGGCCGAAAACCAGCGCCACGCGCCCTTCGGCCGCGGCCGCCAGGCCGCGCGGCGCCCACTCGCGCGGCGTGCGGGCGTGCTGCCGGTACAGCCCCTTGCGCGCGGTCGTCCCCATCACCAGGTGACAGTCCGCCACGGCCTCCGCCAGCGTCCGGAACTCGCGCCGCGCCGCCAGGATGTCGCCGGCGTGAACGGCCATCATGCCGGCCTCGCCCAAGTTCAGCTTCCGCGGCGCCACCAACGCCAGGTCGCGCAGCCCCGTGTTCGCCATCGCGCGGCACACCGCGCCCACGTTGCCGCTGTAGAGCGGTTCCACCAGCACAATCCTGACGTTCGCAAGGCTCATGGCATGCAAAAACCTTGCACTTTACGGGGGCGACACCTATAAAGCCAGACGTTTTGCGCACCGCTTGACGCCGCCTGGCGCGGCAGGGGCCGGAGCCGGGCGGGTGCCGCTCGCGGCTTGCGCCCGGCGCTGCACCCGCGACACAAAGTAGCGGGCGTACGGCTTGACGGCGAACGGGAGACAACCATGGACGAATTGCTGAAACTGCTGAAGCAGAACGCGTTGGAGACCCCAGCCAACCTGGCCGTCATGCTAAAGACCACCGAGGCCGACGTCAGGGCCCGCATCCTCGCCTACGAGCAGGCTGGCGTCATCCGCGGCTACCAGGCCGTGCTCAACCCGAACCAGGTGTCCGCCCATCCCGTGCAGGCCGTGATCGAAGTCAAGATCACCCCCGAACGCGAGGGCGGCTTCGACCGGATCTCCAACCGAATCAGCCGCTATGCCGAAGTCGAGTCGCTCTTCCTGATGTCGGGCGGCTACGATCTGCTGGTCTTCGTCAAGGGCCAGACCCTCCAGGAAGTCGGCGCTTTCGTCAACGAGAAGCTGGCGCCGATCCCGGGCGTGATTTCCACCTCCACTCACTTCGTGTTGAAAACCTACAAGGACCAGGGCGTCCTGATGATGGTCGAGAAAGAACATGAGCGACTCCAAGTCTCCCCGTAGCTTCGTGGCCCGGCACATCCGGGATATCCCCCGTTCCGGCATTCGCGATTTCTTCGAGATCGTCAGCACCCGCAAGGACGTGATCAGCCTCGGCATCGGCGAGCCCGACTTCGTCACGCCCTGGCGCATCCGCGAGGCCTCGATCTACGGCCTCGAGCACGGCGCCACGACGTACACGTCCAACCGCGGCCTGATCGAGCTGCGGCAGGCGATTGCCGGCTACATCCAGCGGCAGTTCGGCGTGGCCTACAACCCCGAAACCGAGATTCTCATCACGGTCGGCGTCAGCGAGGCGCTGGACGTAGCCGTGCGGGCCGTGATCGAACCCGGCGACGAGGTGCTCTACCACGAGCCCTGCTTCGTCTCGTACAGCCCCGAGGTCGTCTTCGCCCACGGCACGCCCGTGGCCGTCCCGACCCGCAAGGAGGATGGGTTCAGGCTGACGCGCGCCATGTTGGAGGCGAAGGTGACGTCGCGGACGAAGGCGCTCCTGCTGAACTTCCCGACGAATCCGACGGGGGCCACGATGTCCCGCGCGGACTACGCGGAAATCGCGGCGTTCGCGTGCGAACACGACCTGCTGGTCTTCACGGACGAGATCTACTCCGAGCTCACCTACGCGGGCGAACGGGCCAGCATCGCGGCCTGCCCGGGCATGCGCGAGCGCACCATCCTGCTGCACGGCTTCTCGAAGGGCTGGGCGATGACCGGCTTCCGCCTGGGCTACGCCTGCGCCCCG
>CAYOBW010000054.1:13316-31261 GCA_964402115.1 uncultured Victivallales bacterium | reverse complement strand
TTCTTTCTATCCCGCTTCTTTCTCGCTCCTTATGCCACCAAAAGAATCAGCCATATGCGAGGCGTGTTATGGCCACCGAAACGTGATTTAGACCGGCTGAAAGCGGTCTGGGGCCAAAAACGGCCGTAAACGGATTTACCGCCGGACGTCGAAAGCGCGTTGAATGCCGACTCCTCATGCAGTTTGGTTCGTAACGAACCCGACGCAAGTGAACCTCGATGCCACCAGAAGAATCAGTCATAGCACTTCACCAGGGCGCGTCCGCCGGACGAAGGCGGGAGACTGGCGGCAGCAGCATTTCGCCGTCAAGAATGCAGCACCAACTCGGCCCTCGCCTTCGGAGAAGGCGGGGCTACGGAAGGTGCTGCAGCAGCATGGTCGTTGCGGACTGGCCCGGCTTACGCCGGCGCCATCACGGCTTCGGCGTGGCGTCGGCCTCGATATCGCCGAGCGCGTACTGGATGCCGTCGAGGTAGTACTGCAGGACGGCTGCCTCCTGGAAGACGTTTGCCGCGTGGCCGAGCGAGCAGTAGAAGACGCGTCCCTGCCCCACGGTCTTGATCCAGGACACCGCGTAGTCCTTGTCGGCGCGGCCGCCCTTCTCGGCGGGCCCAGCGGTGACGGGGTCCGCAAGGTCCAGGCCCAGCAGCACGCGGCGGTCGGCGCGCGTGTACGGGTCTTTGAACTGGTAGATTTCGTCCTTGAGCTTGAAGCCCTTGCCCGCGAAGGCCTTCGTCAGCACGTGCGCCGGCTCCTCGATCTTCACGGCCCAGGTACCGCCGCCGCCCCACGGATGTCCGGAGAAGAGGCCACCGATCATCGCCGCCCCGTCCGGCCAGTTGTTGAAGTTATCCGTGGCGGCATGGATACCCACCAGGCCTTTGCCGCCGCGCACGAAGTCGAGCAGCGCCTGCTTCTGGGCATCGTCGAGCTTCAGTCCCGTGGTGTTGTTCAGCACGACGGCATCGTAACCCGCCAGCTTGGCGGCGTCGAACGCACCGTAGTCATTCGTGACCTCGACCGTGTAAGCGCCTGTCTTCCGGCCCATCTGCTCGATGGCCGCATTGCCGCCGGCAATCCCGCTGCCGTGGAAGAAACCCTCGCAGCGCCAGAAGACCAGCATTTTGCGGGGCTTGCGAGGATTCGCCGTGGCCTTCGCCGGCAGCGCCGCCTCGATCTTCTGCAAGTCAGCGGCAGAAAGCTCGGGCATGACGTTCTTGTCCTGCGGCGGTTTCGCAGCCTGCTGCCCCCATGCCATGCTGCCACCCAACCCAAGGCTACCGCCCAATACACCCACCGCCATCAACTGCAGCCGTATTCCCAACCGTTGCATAGTCGTCGCCCCCCCCTGCGCATTCCGCCGGCCCCCGACATCGGGTCCAACCCGTGGCGCTCGCCGACACATCGTCGTGCGCAGCGAAACAGAGCCACCCCGGACTGTCAAGCCCGTAACCGCAACAATCGGGACTTGATCCGGGAGGGGCGAAGCGCTAGCCTTGGCCATTAAACGTATGTACTTAGCCTTCTACCAGTTGCAGGAATTGCCGTTCAACCTGACACCGGACCCCCGGTTCCTGTATTATTCCGCACATCACCGCGACGCATACGACCATCTCATGTACGGCATCTCGCACCGCAAGGGCTTCATCGAACTGACGGGCGAAGTGGGGTCGGGCAAAACAACCCTGTGCCGGGCCGTTCTGAACGATCTGGACAAGAGCGTGGAGACCGCCATCATCCTCAACCCCGCCCTGACGGGCACGCAGTTGCTGAAGGCCATGCTGAACGATTTCGGGCTGGAGGCCCGCTCCCGCGACCGGCTGGGCTGCATCGAGAGCCTCAATCGGTTTCTGCTCGAGCGCACGCGTTCGGGCTGCAACGTCGCCCTATTCATCGACGAGGCACAGGATCTCTCCCCGGATCTGATGGAGCAGGTGCGCCTGCTCTCGAACCTGGAAACGGATCAACACAAGCTCATCCAGATCATCCTGTGCGGGCAGCCGGAGCTCAAGCAGCGGCTCGAACGGCCAGACTTGCGGCAATTGAAGCAGCGGATCACGATTCGCTATCACATTCCGCCCCTCAGCGTCGAGGATACGGGGCAGTACATCCGCCACCGCCTCACGGTGGCCGGCGCCGAGGATGCCGATTTGTTCGACCCGTCAGCCGTCCGCGAGGTGCATGCGTATGCCATGGGCTGCCCGCGGATGATCAATGCGCTGTGCGACACATCCCTGCTGGCCGGCTACGCCGCGCAGCTCCGCCGGTTGAATGCCAAGTGCGTCCGGCAGGCCATCAAAGAATTGGAGAGGCAAGCATGAGTCTGATCCAAGAGGCCCTCAAGCGACATCAGGAGGAACAGGCCCGCAAGTCCAGTCAGATACAGCCGGGGCCACAGTCCCCGCCACCCGCGCCCAGCCGCTTGCCGCCGGCCGTGCCCGCCCACATCGCTATCGTGGAGTCGCCAGCCAGCGCCGAACCGCCCGCGCCCGGCACGGGTGACGGGGCCGACCGCTTCGACAAACCCGAGCCCGAGCCTGCGGAACGACCCCGGTGGCCGGCACGGTTGGTGGCGGCGGCGCTGCTCGCGTGCGTGCTGGCGGCCGGCGGCTATGGTTGCTGGATCCTGTGGCGTGGGGACAGCCAGCCGCCCCCTCAGACCGGCGGCAGCTCAACCAACCCAGTCGTTTCCGCGTCGAACCACACGCTGGCAGCCGTGCAGCCGATCCCTGTCGCCGAGACCCCGCAAGATCCGCCTGCAACGAACCCGCCAGATGTCGTGCAGATTCAGGCCCAGATTCAGGAGCCGGCAACCGGGAACGTGGAGCTCGTTGTCACCCCACCGCCCGTCGTCACGCAGCAACTGCCACGTCTCCCGCCCGCTATCTGGCCCGTCATCGTCGTGAACGGCGTGGTCGGCCGCGGCCAGAAAGGCGCGGCCATGCTGAACAACCGGGTGGTGGACATCGGCGGCACACTTGAGGGCGTCAAGCTGATGGCAATCGAGGGGCAATCCGTCCAACTCGAATACAAGGGCGAGTTACAGACCCTGCGGGTTGGATCGTCCACCCGGCCTTGACCCGCGCGCTCATCCCGTCAACACCTTTCCAAGATCAACGGTGGAAGACGATCTTGCGCTGCGTGCCGACTCCCGCCAGGTCATCTGCGGACAACTCAATGCGGATCGTGCGTTTCTTCATCGCCTGGAAGAGCACCTGGTCCATCTCCGCCAGTTCCTCGTCCTCGTCGGCCGTCGCCCCCTGCGATAGGGATGCCGGTACCTGCAGATCACGGTCGCACCGCGGGCAGGGTGCGGAGCTGCCGGCCATCTCGAGGGGCGCCTCGATCTCCTGCCCGCACCCCGTGCAGGCGAAGTAGATGAACGTCTCGCCGGCTGCTGCAGCGGTCTCGCCCGGCACGTTCGCCTCGCCAGGCAGGGCCACCGCGTCGTCCTCGGAGACCGATTCCACCCAGGCCGCCTCGGACACGGGCGCGGCCGGGGGCGGGGGCAGCGCAGGCGCCGGCTCCATGGGTGCCGCCGCAGCCACGCCGTCCGGCAGAGCCACTGCAATCTTGGCTTCGCAGGCCGGTGTCAGCACGTCCTTGGCCTTCTTGACCGGCCTGATCCGCACGGCCTTGCGGGCGCCGATAATCAACTGCGCCCCCGTGCGCGGATCCCGGCAACGGCGCGGCTTGCGGTCCACAATCTCAATTTTGCAAAGGCCCGGTACCACAAAACCGTTAGCGGCTTCCCCGTAGGCGACCGTCACCAGAGCGTCCATGACCGTCTGCACAACCGATCGTGGATGGCCCGTTCTGAGGGCTAGTTCATCAAGCAAACCCGCTTTGCTCAGACCTCTGCTCATTTACTGGCTCCTTACGCTGATGCCTTCCGATACCCGCAGCCTGCCGCACAAGTAACGCCGCAAGCGAACGTCATGGTTACTAAAGCAAGCCACGTGCCAAGTTCAAACGCAAGAACCGGTATTGACCACATACGCCGCAAGTGCTAAACGTGCTGCGTCCGTTCACGAGCACCGCAGCCCAGGCGGCCACATTGTGCGGGGGATGCCGGCGGGCATTTGTGAACGTCTGTCGTGAATCTCCGGAACCGAAAGTGAACCAGGTGATTACGCGAAGCGAAAACGTCATGTCCCGCACCATCCTCGGGCGCACGATGCTGATCCCCGTACGCGGCACCGTGGCGGATCTGCAGCAGGTCATGACGCTCAACGAGACGGCGGAGTTCATCTGGACCCGGCTGGATGGAACCCGTGATGTTGCACGGCTGGCGTGCGAGCTTTCCGCCGTATTCGCCGTGGACAACGAGCAGGCTCGCGCCGATGTTTCCGACTTGCTGGCGACACTGGTACAGCGCCAGTTTGCGGAGGAGCGCCAGGATTGACAGAGTGCCAGACAACGGAAGAGGGGTTGCGCCTCCACCGGGAGTTGGCGGCCCAGGCACGGGCCGCGCGCGTACCCTTGTCCGGGTCCCTTGAACTGACGCGTCGCTGCAACCTGCGTTGCTGCCACTGCTACGTCGAACCCCGGCAAGATGCTCCTTCGGCAAGTGCCGACGAACTTGCCACACCCGAGGTTATCCGCATCTTGGACGAGGTTGTGGAGGCCGGTTGCCTCATGTTCCTTTTCACCGGGGGCGAACCCCTGCTCCGCCACGATTTCGAGGAAATCTACCTGCATGCCAAGCGTAGCGGACTGATTGTGACGGTCTTCACGAACGGCACACTGGTCACGAAACGACTCGCCGCACTCTTCCACGACTGGCCGCCGCGCGATGTGGACATCAGCCTGTACGGGGCCACCGCCAAAACCTACGAGCGTGTCACGGGTGTGACCGGATCGTTTGACCGTTGCCGTGCCGGGATCGAGCAACTGCTCGCCCAGGGTGTACGGGTCACGCTCAAGACCGTGCTGATGACGTTGAACGCAAATGAGTTGTCAGCCATGGAAGCCCTGGCGGCGTCATACAGCGTCAAGTTCAGGCTCGACACGTCGGTCTTCCCGCGCCTCAACCACGACCGCGAACCGCTCGACTACCGGCTCACACCCCAGCAGGCAGCGGCAAGCGAGATGGCCAACCCGGAACGTCTCGCCCGCTGGCGCGCCCTGCGGGCGTCCGGGCCGGCGCCCGCAACCGTCGGCAACCGCCTCTACAATTGTGCCGCGGGGCGCAGTACGTTTCACATTGACGCCACCGGGCACCTGAAACCCTGCCTGATGCTGACACACGCCGCCTGCAACCTGCGTACCAGCACGTTCAGGGAGGGCTGGAACACGGCGGTCGCGCAGGCAGTTGACACCACAGTCAACTCGCGTGTAAAGTGCGCGAGTTGTCAGGTGCGGCAATGGTGCGGTTACTGCCCGGAGTACGTCGCCTTGGATGCAGGAGAACGACAGAGTTCATCCGATTGGTTGTGTGGTCTGGCGCAGGCTAGATTGGAAATCGTTGCGGCGGAAGAACATCGAGAACGGACATGAAGAAGGACGAGAGTCTCAACACCGCGAGTGGCATTGACAGTCGAAAGCCTTACGTCAAGCCTGCAGGCTTGGTCATTCCCTTGGTCGCGGACGAGGTCCTGGGTGTCGGCTGCAAGTTCGTGGGCGGCACCGGTCAGGCGGGCGACTGCCACCTCGGCTCCGGCTGTCCCACCGAGGGCTCATAGCCGGGGTCATGTACGAGCGTGTCGAGATTGCCGGCGTCGCCTTCGAAACCCATTGGCCGCAAGCGTTGCGCATCCGTCGTATCGATCGCGTCTACGAGGCCTTTGTGGGAACCCGGAGCGCCATCATTTCCCCGCGCGTGCCCATCGGCGTAACGGTATCCGACACCCTGCCGCCGGTGCTGCCCGCAACGGCTGCCGTGACGTCCGGCGGAGCGACCTGGTCGCTGCTGCGCGAGGGTTCCGAGCGCTACTTCGTTTCGCCCGCCGGCGCCACGGCGCAGCCGGCGTTCTGGACCATGCGCATCCGCCCCACCCCTCTGCAAGCGGATATCTGGATGGGGCCCCGGTTCCGATCGGCGACACCAGACGGAGCGCCGCACTACTTCAACCCCGTCACCTACCCGGTCGATCAGCTTCTGCTCATCCACGCCCTCTCCCTCAACGAAGGCCTGCTGGTGCATGCCGCGGGCGTGGTGCTGGATGGGGTGGGCCTCGTCTTTCCCGGGGTGTCGGGCGCCGGCAAGAGCACCCTCGCGCGACAGTTCCAGCGGACGGGACATGGTGACGCTCTGCTTTCCGACGACCGGGTGGTGCTGCGGGCCACGGGCGCCGGCTGGCATGCATGCGGGACGCCGTGGCCCGGCAATGCCGGCGTTGCGCGAAATGCAGCGGCGCCGTTGCACGCGCTCGCCTTCCTGACCCAGGGCTCCGCCCACAAGCTGCGGCGGCTGTCGCCATTGGAGGCCCTGGAGCGGCTCATCCCCGTCACCTCCATCCCCTGGTACGACGCCGAACTGGTCGGCCCCGTGCTCGCCACGTGCGACCGGCTGCTGCGCGAGGTCTTGTGCTATGAATTGACCTGCACACCCACGCCCGACGTGTTGGATGCGGTGCGTGCCATGCTGCCGCGCGCGGACGCAGCGGGCATGCCGATCCCGCGCGGCGAGGGCCAGCCCGCAACATAAGGACTCGCCATGCGCTGCGCCATCCATCAGCCCCAGTTCCTGCCCTGGCTGGGTCACTTCCAGAAGATCGCCATGTGCGATGTCTTCGTCTTCCTGGACAACGTGCAGTTCCAGAAGAACGAGTTCCAGAATCGCAACCGGATCCCGACCCAGCAGGGACCGAAGTGGCTGACGGTGCCCGTGAGTTACGATTTCGGCGATCCCATCCAGACGGTGCGCATTGGCAGCGACACGCCCTGGCGGCGGAAGATCCTCGGCACCGTGACCCAGGCCTACCTCAAAACACCGCACTTCGGCGTCTGGTTCCCCGGCTTCGAAGCCCTGCTGCAGGGGGCATACGAGGGGCTATCGGCCATCAACCGCGCGTCGGTCCTGTGGTTGATGGCCTGCTTTCAGATCCGTACGCCGGTGATCCTCGCCTCGACCCTGCCTGCCTGCCAGGATGATCGCACGGGACGGCTCGTCGACATCTGCCGACTCGTCGGCGCGACCACATATGTCTCGGGCTCCCTGGCCCAACGCTACCTGGATCTCGCCCAGTTCTCGAACGCAGGCATCGAGGTCGCTTTTCAGCACTACAACCATCCGGTCTACCCCCAGACTCATGGCGGCGAGTTCCTGCCGTACATGTCTGCCATCGACGGCCTCTTCTGCGCGGGGGGGGGCGCCGAAGGGCGGCGACGCCTGAACCTCGACCCCGCTGACGCAAGCGCAGGCGCAGGCACGCAAACAGCCGGGGAGCAGGCCGGATGACAGCCCGACAGAACATCGCGCACTGCGTGCCGGATGTCCCGGCCGAGGCCTTTGAGGCCGTCGCGGAAGTCCTGCGCCAGCGCCAGCTCTCCGCCGGAGTCGAGGTGTCCCGCCTGGAGGCCCTGCTGGCAGAAGCCCACGGCGGCGCGGAAGTCGTGGCCGTCGCGTCGGGCACGGCGGCGCTGTACCTCGCGCTCAAGGCCCTCGGCGTCGGGCCGGGTCAGCAGGTCGCCATGCCCTCATACACCTGCAACAGCCTGTACGCGGCGGTCGCCCACGCGGGCGCCGCACCCCTCTGCGCGGATTGCGGCCCGGGCCAGCCGGTACTCACGCCCGAGACGCTGGCCGCGGTCCTGACACCCGCCGTCAGCGCCGCCATTGTGCCGCACACCTTCGGCTTCCCGGCCGACATCGCGGCCATGCGCCGGCACGGGCTGCCGGTCATCGAGGACTGCGCCCACGCGGCGGGGGGGCGCGCTCCCGACGGCCGGCTGCTGGGGACTCTCGGCGACATCGGCGTCCTGTCGTTCTTCGCGACCAAGCTGCTCCCGGCCGGGGAAGGCGGAGCCTGCATTACGAGCGACGCCGCGCTCGCCGCCACCCTGCGCCGCCTCCGCAACTGCGACGAGCAGGCGCTCGATCCCCGGGCGTTCAACTTCAAGCTCAATGATCTGTGCGCGACGCTGGCGCGCGTGCAGTGGCAGCACCTGCAGGCGCAACTGAGCCTGCGCGAGCAACAGGCGGTGCGCTATGACGGCTGCCTCGCGCCCTGGTCGCTCCGCGCGCACTGCCCCGTGCCGCAGCGAGCCTGTTTCCGCTACCTCGTCCTCGCCGAGGATGCCGCCGCCTTCATCGCGGCGGCGGGCGCAGCCGGCGTCACGTGCCGGCGCCCGGTCTTCCGCCCGCTGCACCTCACGCTGGGCGGGCCCTGCCCCCGCGCCGAAGCCCTGCAGCGCCGGCTGGTCTCGCTACCCTTCCGCCCGGCGTTGTCCGCCGCGGAGGAGCGACGCGTCTGCGACACGACCCGCGGCCTGCTGCTTGCGCCAGCGCCCGCCGGACCCGTGTTTCGCGACCAGGCACAGGGAGAGCTCCCATGACCGCACTCTTCACGCACTCGCCCAACCTCTTGCTCCCCGCCGTTCTTTTTCTGCTGGCCTTCTTCGTCAGCATCCACGCAACGGGCCTGCTCCAGCGCCTGGCCTGGGCGCTGGGCATCGTGGATCACCCCGGCGCGCGCAAGACGCAGACATCCCCCGTTCCCTACCTGGGCGGCGTCGCCATCTACGCCGGGCTGGTGCTGGCGCTGCTCATCGCGGTCTGGTTCTCCGAACGCTGGCAGTGGGGCGATCTCGGACCCGTTGGCATCATCCTGATCGCCGCCACCCTCGTGCTGCTGGTCGGCCTGGCCGACGACATCTGGGGCATTTCCGCCCTGCTCAAGCTCGCCGCACTCGCCGCCGTCTGCCTGTTCCTCTGCGCGCACGGCATCGGCGTACACCCGACCCCGTGGCCCGCCGCCAACTACATCCTGACGTTCCTGTGGGTCGCGGGGGTTTCGAGCGCGTTCAACGCCATCGACAACACGGACGGACTCGCCGGCACGGTTTCGCTGGTCAGCTGCGCGGCCCTGTTCCTGCTCGGCTGGGCGACTTGGCAGCTCCCGTTCTCCTTTCTGACCATGGCCCTGGCGGGCGGGATCCTCGGGTTCCTGCACCACAACATGAACCCCGCCAAGATCTACATGGGAGACTGCGGCAGCTTCCTGCTCGGTTTCCTGATCTCCGTGCTGGTCGTCTTCGGCGAGTGGTCGGACAGCACGCTCCACTCGCTCCTGGCAGGCGGCCTCGTCGTGGCGTTCCCCGTTTACGACTTGGGACTGACTTCGCTCCTGCGGCTGCGGCACGGCGTCGTGACCACCGTGCGCGGCGTCATCGAGCACAGCGACACCGATCACCTCTCGCACCGGCTGCGGCTGCTGGGCCACAGCCACCGGCGCATGCTGGCGAACCTCACCGGCCTGCATCTGGCCGCCTGCCTGACCGCCCTGCTCGTGGCGCGCCGCCCGGTCTGGACCATGGTGGTCAGCTTCGTCCTGCTTGGCCTGCTGCTGGCCGTATTCGGCCGGTACGCGGACAGGGCGTCGCGTCTGCCCGGCCTCTGGCGCGTCGGCAAACCGACCACGCGCCCCGCGGCCGACCGCTAGGTCCCGCCCCTGCGATTCGCCGGCCAGGCGCCGGGCCAGACGCACGCGCGCAGGGCGGCGCTGTCGAGCCCGGATTCGCGCAGGGCGGCCTCCAGCACGGCTTCGGTCGTAGCGCGTCCGCCGGGGGCGAAGAGCGGCTCGGCGGGCTCCAGCGGCGTCTGCCACTCGTAGCGCCCCTCCGCGCCGCGCACCCCGGCCACCAGCACGCGTGGGACTTTTTCGTCGAAGCGCACGACCCACACCTCCGCCGGATCGCCGCGCACGGCCTCCGGCGCCCTGCCGAAGACGTCCACCGCGCCCGCGTACCGCACGCCGCGGCCGTGGGCCGTGGCGTGCAGCCAGCGCTCCAGCCGGTACTTCCGGATCAGCGTCGTGTCGGCGAACAGCTCGCCCAGCAGCGCCTGCGCCGCCTGGTCCGCCTGAACCGTCCGCTGGTTCAAGCGGCACAGCCACGCGGCCTCGGCCCGCTCGTCCTCGCGCGCCAGCCGGCGGCCCGCATCGGCCAGGAACGGCGACAGCGGATTCCGGAGTTCCAGCGTCACGAACTGCTCGGCCAGGAAGCGCACCAGCTTGAGCCGCAGCCCGTCCCCGACCAGCCCATCCTCCTTCAGAATCGCCAGCAGCCGCCGCAGCAGGAGGTCGTCCACGTCCGACGCGTGCAGCGACGCGGCTTCCGCGGCGAGTCCGCGTACGAAGCGGCAGTGCGCCATCGGCCGCAGCGTCCGCAGGTCCTCGGCCGTCAGCGCCCGCGGCGTGAAGACCGGCGCCGAGTCCCGTTCGGCCGGCACGTACGCCGGGCACGTCGCCCCCGGCGCCAGCCCGGCCGGCTCTGCGCCCGCACCCTGCAGGTCCACGTAGAACGCCGTCCCGTTGGTTCCTTCCCGCTCCCACAGCGCGGCCAGGAAGCGATCTTCCAGCAGCCCGGCCAGGCGCTTCTGCACCGCGGGCCACTTCGGCGCCAGCAGCTTGTCCAGACGCGCCAGGTCGGCCACCAGCGGCGACCAGAACGGATTCTCCTTCGGGACGTTCGGGTAGAACGTGTCCGTCACGATGGTCATGAAGTGCAGCCGCGCGGACGGCCGGTCGTACGTGCCGGCGGGCGAGACCGCGCTCAGGCTCTCGTACACGGCGCGCTGCGCCACGCGCGCGCGGGAGGCTGCGACGCCCGGATCCTGCGGGTTGGCAGCGGCATACGTCTCGAGCAGCGCCAGGTAGTCGCGCAGCGCGGCGGCTGCGCCCAGGCCGGCCAGGCGCTCGCGGCGCGCGTCGGCCTGTTGCTTGAGGCCCCCGGCCTGCGTCGCGGCCTCTTCCAGCTGCACGACCAGGTCGGGCGGCGCGGGCGTAATCTGCCGGGCCTTCACGAGCAGCGCCTGAACTGTGTCCACCGCGGTCTGCAGCTGCTGCGGCGGCCAGTCGGCGGCGACAGCGGCTTCAGGCAGCGCCGTCCGCACCTCGCCCAGCACGGCCGCCAGCGCCTGCCGCCGGGAGGTATGCCACGCGTTCGTAAACGCAGCCAGCCTGCTGTCGTCCGCCGCGACCTGGCGATTGGCCCGAGCCGTAACCAGCAGGTTGCTCACCGTGGCGAGGTCCGCCTCGAAGCCGCCAGCGCGCACGCCGTCGAGCGCGGTCCACGCCCCCGCCAGCGCCGCGGCGCGCCCGGCCTGCCGCGTTTCCATCTCGGCCCGCCGATCCAGCCACACCTTCACCTCCGGCATGGCCGCCAGGCGCTGCCCATACACGCCACCGCCCGCTTCCGCCCGGCGCACGGCTTCCAGGAATGCGGGCCCCTCGTTCCTCTCGAATGCCACCCGCAGCGACGTCGCCAGCTTGTCGCGGGCGCTGCGCAGGCCGGCCTGCCAGGACGCCACAGCCACCCCGGCCCCGACGGCGATCGCCACCACGCCCCAGCCCGCGATGCGCCGCATGCGCCGGACGGTTCGCCCCCGCTCGCGCTTGCGCTGGACCTCGCGCACCCGGGTGGCCAAGTCCGGCGGCAGGGGCACGCGCAGGGCCTGCAGGGTTCGCCACAGGGGTTCCACGTCACGGTCCAGGTCGGGCGCATCGAGCGCGAGCCGCAGCTCGGCGATCTGCAGCTCGACGGCGCGCTGGCGGCTCTGCTGCTGCTCGGTCGCCTGCACCCAGGCCGCGACCGCCGCGGCCTGCGCCTCTTCGCCATCCGACGGCCGGTAGCCGCCATCGCGCGCAACCGCCTTCCAGTCCTTCAGGCAGGCCTTTGCCGCAGCCACGTCGTTCGCCGCGCGCTGGGCCTCCAGCACCGCCAGCATGCCGCGAGCCCTCGCCCGCGCCTCCCGCTCCCGCCCGGCTCGCAGGTAGCCATCGAGGGCCCGGCGCACCGGCACCGGGATGGGCGTCAGCCACGACCCCGAGAGCTCCGCGTCCAGTTCGCGCAGCCGGGCGGCGTCCTGTCGCTCGCCAGCCTCGCGCACCTCGCCGGCGAGCTGCCCCAGCCGCTTCTGCTCGAAGCGCCGCAGGTCGGCCTGCCAGGAGAGCTGCGTCGGATCCAGGGCCACGAGCTGCCGCAACACGCCCGCGCAGGCGGCGTCGTCATGCCGCAGCGCGGCGTCCCGGTACTCAGCCAGCAGGGGCTCACGGGCGCCGGCGGATTGCAGCGCGGCCGCCACCTCGGCCAGGGCGGCGCTATCCATCCGCGGGGCCACGGGCCAGCCACGGCGGCTGGCGACGTCCTGCCAGTACTCGACGGCGGCGAAGTCAAGGATGCGGCAGTAGGCCAGCAGCTCCGGCTTGCGCCGCACGATGCGCAGCGCCTCGCTGACCTCGCCCTTGCGGAGCAGCGCGCGCGCCTGCTGCAGCCGCTCGCTGGCCGCCCGGCAGACGTCGGCATACTCGCGGGCCAGCGCCGGCGCCTGGTCCCCGAACTGCCCGGCGTCAAGCAGGTCCATCAGGGCCGTCACAAGCTGTCCCGCGCGCCGCATGCTCAGGGCACCTCGGTCACAACCACGGTCAGCAGCGGGCGGCGCGGGTCATCGGGATGGAAGAACAGCAACCGCTCGACCCTGACCGGCGCAGCCCTGGCGGCGGGCGCGGGCTTCCCGGGCGCGGGGTCGACCGCAAAAGGATCAGCAACGACCGGCGTCTCCAACACGCGCCGCTTGCGCACCGGCTTGTCCTCTTCGTCGGGATCGGACGCCACCCCCGCTTCGGCCACAAGATCCAGCTCTTCGGCCTCCAGGATGCGCGCCAGCGCCTGCGACGTCAGCAGGCCGTTGCTCGGCAGCAGCACGGCCCGGAAGTACCTGCCGTAGCCGGACGCGCGCGCCTTCAGCTCGTCAACCGACTTGGGGATCTCGTACTCCGCGGGCGCATCCTCGTCCCCCTGGCGGATTTCGCGCCTGGCACTGTCGCGGATCCGGGTCTTGGCGGCGGCCAGCCGCTCGTCCAGCCGCACCGCCTCGGCGTTCACCTTCGTCGCCGCGCCCAGCCCGCGCGTACTCCCCTCCAGGAGCGTACGCAGCTCCCCGATCACGAGCCGCTGTTTGACGACGGTCAGGTTCAGGCCGTTGCGTCCGGCGCTTTCGCGCAGTTGCGCCAGACGGCGTCCGAAGGCCTGGTAGTCCAGCAAACGACCCGCCGCCCCCTCCCCCGCCACGTCCACTGGCGCGAGCGCCAGCGTATCCGGTTCCGGCGCCGCGACCCCTTCGAGTTCCGCCGTAGCCACGACCAGCTCGAGGCCGCCCGCCACCGGCCGCGCGCGATACGTGGCCCCGACCGGCGGAGCGCCCTTGCGGACCTCAACCTGGCAGGTCAGCCGCGCCTGCTTCAGCCACGGCTCGAGCAAGGCTACAGGCGGCGTCCGCTCGATCACGCAGGCGCACTCGCCCTCGGCCGCGGGCCGGTGCGTTCCCTGCACCATCAGCCCGCGCAGCCAGGCAATCGACACCGCACCGGTGCCCTCGGGCGCGCACCGCACGGCATGCAGCGCGGCCTTCCCCTCAGGCCGGACGGCTCCATCGAAGACGACTCCCTGCCCGGTGACCGTGACTGACAGCGCCCCGGCGCCCAACCGGTACGTCAGCGTACGAACGGTGTCCTGCAGCCGGTCGACGTCGCGCACCGGGCCTTCCGCAGGCAACCGCTCCGTGCGGCCATAGAACTCGTACGCCTGCTGCTCCCATCCGGGAAGCCCCGGCGTTTTCCAGGTCCACGGCGCCAGGATCCGCTCGAACGTGTCGAGTCGGACGAAGACATTGGTCGCGCGCAAGGCCACGGGTTCGGTCAGATCCAGCGGCGCAATCGGTTCAGGCCTAGGCGCAGGCGCCTGCGCCACCGCATTCGAGGCGGCGGCCGGCGGCGCCACCGCCGGGCGCGGGGCCGGCACGTTCACGGCAGGCGTCACGGGCGGCGTGTGCGCGACAGGCGGATGGGCAACGGGCGGCGCGGTCGGAGGCGTCACGTGTCCGCCGGGGGGGCGCAGGACCGCGAAAGCCACGATCAACCCCGCGACAACCGCACCCGCCGCCACAGCCCAGACCGGCACCCCCCGCGACCGGGGCGCGGCGGATGACAGGGACCGGGCGGACGGCCCGGACGCCCCACCCCCGCTCCGCAGAACCTTCGGTTTACCGCGCCCCAGCGGCGGCAATGCCGCAAGGGGCACATCGCCGGGTTCGGGCCGGGGTGCGGCAGGAGGCGGCGCCAGACGCAGCGGCGCAGGCGGCTCGGGCATCGGATCGTCGGCGCTGACCTCGATCAGCGGCTTGCGCGACCGCCCGGCGCGCGGGGCGGGCTGGGCCCAGGCCGGCGCGCCGCCGCTGCGGGCGCACGCCACCAGCTCGCCCAGCTCCGGCACGGCCGGCAGCGGGCGGGTCAGGTCCAGGAGCACCGTGTCCCGCTTGCCCCGCAACCCGTGCAGCACCTCGGCATCCGGCAGGCAGCAGCGCCAGTGGCAAGGCGACCCGCGCGGAGCACTGCTGAAGTACGTGCTGAACGCCACCTCCCACCGCAGGGCCGGGGGGAGCAACCGCAGGGCGTCATCCAGCAGCGGCAGCATCGCCGTGCCGGGCGTGAACACCAGCACGACCATGCGCTGGCTGTCGGCGCGAAACGTCTCCGCCAGCACGCCGGCCCAACCGGCGTCCAGCTGCAAAGCGAGCCAATGGTCAGCCCGGAAGCCCGCCGTCTCGCCGATGTCCGGCAAGGTGCGCGCCGGCAGCACGCGGGGTTCGCCGGTCCACTCGGTCAGCATGACGCCCGGCGCGGCGAGCACCGCTGCGGGACCGGCCGCCGGGCGCTCGGCCGCATCCAGCACGAGGTGGTGGGCGAGCTTGTTCGTGCGCCCGGAGTAGTCCGTGCCCGAGGCAGCCACGCGCGTCAGGACGCTCAGCGGCTGACCGCCTTCATTGAGGACCCAGTGCGCCAGGGCCACGGGGTTCTTCGCGTGCTGCGCGTCATGCGGCTGATAGAGGTGCCGGTAGCCGCTCAACCCCTCCGCCAGCTGGACGAGCCCCGCGGGCATGTCGGCGGTCTGTGCCACCGTGCAGAAACCGCGGCAGCCCGTTTGCAGCCCTTCCGGCGCCGATGTGTAAACCAGTTCGTAGGCCATGACCGTACGTCCGCCCTTCAACCCCGGCGCTCCGCCGCACACCTCGCGCGGGGCGCAGCCGGTCGTTTCATCAACCCGCCGGCGCTTCGGGCACACGGAACCACCGGCCCGTCTCCGGACAAGGGAGGGAGACTCCCGCGTAGGTCAGCGGCAGCGTCAAGCGCCGCTGCGTACCCGGCAGGGTGAACAGGAACCTGCCGCCGCGCACCTGGCAATCCGTCGGCGCCGGGTGCGCCGGGTCGGCGACCCGCGAGCCGCCGATGTACCCCAGCCGGAACAGCGTATAAAGCAGGGGCACCTCGACCCAGCGGGGATGCACATCGCAGGGGCGCACAACCAGCGGCGCCACGCCCTCCCCACGGTAGTTCGGGTCGGGGACCGGGCTGTGGCCCAGCGCGCTGACGGGCACGTAAATCACATCCGAGGCGAACGCCTCCACGGCCGCCACCAGCTCCGGGCTGAATTCCTCGAGCCACTTCCGCGCCACGAATGAAGCCTGCAGGATGCGCGTGACGTCCAGCACGCCGGCCTGCGCCGCCTCGTCCCAGCGCCACGGATCGTCGCGCAGGTACGACGCCAGCGGCGCGCCCAGCACGTCGGCCTTGGACAGCATGACGATCAGCGGACGCGTGTACCGCTCGCGCGCATCGCGCCCCTGGTAGAGCCGGATGCGGTTGATCACCTCGCCCAGCAGCACGTCCTGCCGCTGCACGGGATGCTGTTCGCTCACCTGCTCGTCCTGCGTCATACCCCGCAAGGCGCGCCGGAAGCCGGGGTCCTTCGTCGGATCGTACGAGAAGAAGACCGCCTCGGAGTGGATCAGGTGATGCGTCCCGGGGTCAGCCGCGGTATCCCGCCCCGGCTCGAAGTGCTCGCCGGCGTTGTCGTAGAGCACCAGGCTGCGGTTCACGAACTCGCCCGCTTCGTGGTGAAACGCCGATGACTCATCCGCCTGCAGCACGAACACCGACGGCAGCGGCAGCGAGATCGCCATGCCGTTGTACATGATCTCGCGGTAGAGCCCGCCCTGGAGCTGCGTCTTGTCGATCGACTGGTACGCCGTGTCGTCCGCCTGAACGAACAGCCGCTCCTCGTACCCGTTCAGCCAGCGGTTCACCTGGCCGTCGGCGTCCGTGAAGCGCACGTGGAACAGGCGCGGCAGCGTCCGGCGCAAGCGCCAGCACATGCTGGTGAGGAAGTACGATTTCCCGCTGGCCGGCGCGCCGACAATCGAGACGAAGAGCGGCGGCAGCGAAAGCACGGCCCGCGGCAGCCGCATGTGGCAGCGCGGGCACGCCACGTCCGGGCAGACGACGCCCTCGGCATCGATTGCGTGCCCGTCGGGCGTGAACCGTGACGGCAGGAAGCGCCGGGGCTCGTCGCGTCCCAGGATGGGATCGCCGACCAGCAGCGGGTGGCGCGCAATGAACAGCAGGTTGCGCGGCTCGCCCCGGTACCAGCAATACGGGCAGGTGATCGAACCCACGTCGCCGGCGCTGCTCTGGAACAGCAGGTTGGGCAGCTGCGGCGCATCGGCAGGCGCAACCGAAACGCTCTGCGCCGGGGTTGCCACGGGAGGAGCCTCGGCGTTCGGAAAGAGATCGGCGACTTCGTAGCCCCGCACATGCTTATCCGGCTGGTCATCGCGCCACACTTCGTCGGTGGCCAGCACGCGCCCCTCGTCCGCCTCGCGGCACATCTCGCTGTCGCCGAACGGCCCCTTGGTCTCGCCGGCGTGCACGTAGAACCAGTGACGGTCCGCGGCAGGCGCACGCGCCCCGCCCGCGACCGCCGCCTTGCCCTTCTTCTTGAAGGATACCTTCATGCTGCCATCTCCCCTGGCCCTGCGCACGGCGGCGCTGCCGCTACTGCGCGATCGGCTTGAGCGTCACACCCCGCAGGTTCATCGCCGCGTAGTTCATCTTGACCGCCTTCACGCGGATCGTCGTCTTCCCGGACACGCCCACCGTCAGCGTGCCGGCTGGCTTCGTCGCGAACGTGCCCCAGTCCTGCGTGCCGGCGAGCTCGCCCTCGCTCCGCGCCGCGCCGCACTCCACGGCAAATGTCGTCGGCCCACCTTCCAGCGCGTACTCCACGATGACGGCGTAAGCGCCGGCCGGCACCTGCGCCACCCACTCCGGGTAGTCGGCCTGCTGCGTCCAGTAGCCCAGGTTCGGCGCGCCGCCCTTCTCCTCGAGCTGCAACGTCTCGCCCACCAGGTTCGCCTCGGCGGCCTTCAGCAGGAGCTGACCCTGCGCATCGGGCGTGACCACGGCGGCTGCGCTGTCGGCCGGCTCGGGCGCGCCCTCGATCTCGAGCACGATCACGCTCGCCAGCTTGTCAGGCGCCGCCGCGGGAAGGAGGATCGTCGTCGCCTCGGCGGCGCGCTCCAGTTTCAGCTTGCTCTTGTCAGCCAGCAGACGGGCCCGCTTGACCTCGTTCTTGAGCGGCACCGCGAGCCGGCCGTCGGCCGGCCAATTGAACACATGCAGGTAGAGCTTGTCGTCCTTCTGCGTGCAACGGCCCCAGGCCAGCTGCTTCTTGAACGGGCTCGCGCGGGTGCCGTAGATCGCCTCGCCGTTGACGTCCATCCAACGGCCCACCTCGTTCAGTCGGTCAATGCTCGGCTGCGGGAACTCGCCCTCGGCGGTGGGACCGACGTTCAGCAGGTAGTTGCCGCCCTTGCTGACGATATCGATCAGGTTGCGCACCAGCACCTCGGTGCTCTTCCAGTTGTTGTCGTAGGACTTGTAACCCCA
>CAYOBW010000054.1:0-13306 GCA_964402115.1 uncultured Victivallales bacterium | reverse complement strand
CATCGTCATGCAGGTTTCCCAGTCGCGGCCCTTGTAGCCGGTGGCCGGGATGTGCTGCTCGGGCGTCTCGGTGTCGCCCTTGTAGCCGCCCCCGAGGCGGTTGTTGTGGATGATGCCCGGGCGAAGGCTCAGCAGCTCGTAAAGCGGGCGGGCGCGCTCGGCGTTCATCAGGCACGGTGTGTCCCACCACAGCACATCGGGCTGGTAGCGCGTCAGGATCTCGCGCACCTGCGGCACGCTGACCTTCCGCAGGTACTCGTCGAAGCTGCCCTTCTGCGCCTCGTCCCACCCCTGGCCATCCGCCAGGCCGGCCTTGGAGCCGCCGGGGTTGTTCCAGTCCTGGTCCTGCGAGTAGTAGAGCCCGAACTTCAGCCCCTGTTTGCGCGCCGCCGCCGCCAGCGGACCGATGAGGTCCTTGCCGTAGGGCGAGGCCTTGCCGATGCCCCAGTCGGACGCCTCGGAGGGGAAGAGCGTGAAGCCGTCGTGGTGCTTGGAGGTGATGACCATGTACTTCATGCCCGCGCGTTTGGCCAGCTGTGCCCACGCCTGCGGGTCGTACTTCACGGGGTTGAACTGCTGCGCGAACGCACGGTAGTCGGCCGTGGGAATCCGGGCGCCGTGCATGATCCACTCGCCGATGCCGCCGATCTGCTTGTCCTTGTAGACGCCGGCGGGCACGGCGTACACCCCCCAGTGGATGAACATGCCGAATTTCGCCTCGCGCCACCACGCCATGCGCGCGTCACGCTGCTCCTTCGTCTCCTGGACATCCTGCGCCCAGGCGCCGGCCGCCAGCGCCAGCAGCACCCCGACCGCCGCGGAACACCGCCACACCCTGTCGCCGTTGCCACTCATGATCAGCCCCCTCCATCTACTCAGTGTATCACACCAAAGCGGCCGAACCAGCCCAGCGCCTTGCTATGCCGCGTGAAGGGCCAGTAGACGAACACGGCCGGCCCGACCAGGTTGCGAGCCGGGACGATCCCCCAGTAGCGGCCATCGCGGCTGTTCTGCGTATTGTCGCCCATGGCCACGTACTCGCGCTCCCGCGTGGCGATCACGCTGTCGGAGCGAGTCAGCAACCCGCCCTCGTAGGCAGGCACGAGCTGGTACCCCGCGTACGTGCCCTGGCGCTCGGCGATGCGCCGGATGCTGTCCGGTTTCAGGCACGGCACCCCGCCCACCAGCAACTGAGGCGGCGTAATCGAGATCTTCTCGTTCGGCACCCCGACCATGCGCTTGATGTAGTGCGTGCCGGCCGGCAGCGTCGGGATGCCATCCGTCGTGAAAACCATCACCTCGCCGCGCTTCGGCCGCGCGAAGTTCCAGCGCACGCGATCGACGAAGACGTGGTCCCCCGCCAGGCGGACTCCCGCCCAGAGGACCGTCCCGGCCGGGACGTAGTCGCCCGGGTTGTAGCGCAGCTGGGTTCTGCTCGGGACGCGGTAACGTCGCCCCGCGACCTCGTAGTACTTGTCCGACGGATACACCGGCGAGCCGTCCATCGGCGCCGACAGGTGTCCGCCCGCTTCCACCCGCACCTCGCGATACCACTCGCCGGTGACCAGCCACTTGACCAGTTTCAGCGGCAGCCTGTCGGTCACGCCCGCCACGGTCCGGTCCTCGGCCGTAATGCCGTAGAGCGTGGGCTGCATCGAGCCGGTCGGAATCTTGAACGGCTGGATGAAGTACGTGCGCACGCCCATGGCCACGGCGATGGCCACGACGATGATCTCCACGTTCTCGCGCACGCCCCGCAGCGACCGCGGCGGCGTGAGCTTGACCAGCAGCGTGTAGAGCGTCTCGCCCGCCGCCTCGATGGCGGTCGCGTCGGCGCCGCGCTGCGCCGTGCGAAGCGCGGCCCGGGCGGCTGCGACGTCGCCCAGCACGTTTTCGCCCAGCAGGTCCCCGCGCATGTCGCGCACGTGATCCGCATGCCGCAGCAGTTCGTCCGCGTTCTTGCGGACCTTCCGCAGTCTGAAATACCCGCTGATGCTCATCTGGTCTCCCGTCCGGCCCGCCGCGCGGGCGTCAATCCCCGGCACCCGACTTCAGCACGGCCACGAACGCCTTCTGCGGCACGCTGACGTGGCCGAACTGCTTCATCTTCCGCTTGCCTTCCTTCTGCTTGTCGAGAAGCTTGCGCTTGCGGGTGATGTCGCCGCCGTAAAGCTTGGCCGTCACGTCCTTGCGGAAAGCGCGGATCGTCTCGCGCGCGATGATCGTGCGCCCGATCGCCGCCTGCACCGGGATCGTGAACATGTGCTGCGGGATCTCCTTGCACAGCGCCTCGCAGACCTGCCGCCCCTTGCTCTGGGCGCGGTCGCGGTGGACCATGCAGGAGAAGGCGTCGATCACCTCGCTGTTCAGCAGGATGTCGAGCTTGACGATCGGGCTGACGACGTAGCCGGCGTGGTCGTAGTCCATCGAGGCATACCCGCGGCTGATGCTCTTCAGGGCGTCGTGGAAGTCGGTGAGAATCTCGTTCAGCGGCAGGATGCTCGTCAGCATCACGCGCTCGGTGTCGATGGAATCCGTGGTCTTCACCTCGCCGCGACGGTCCATCACGAGCCCCATCAGGTCGCCGATCTGCTCGTTGCGGCAGATGATGTAAGCCTTGATCACCGGCTCCTCGATCTGATCGATCGTCGACATCTCAGGCAGGTGAGCGGGGTTGTCCACCTCGATCGCGGCGCCGGTCTTCAGCGTCACGCGGTAGACGACCGAGGGGTGCGTGCTGATCAGGTCCACGTCGAACTCCCGGCGCAGCCGTTCCTGGATGATCTCCATGTGCAACAGCCCCAGGAAGCCGCAGCGGACGCCGAAGCCCAGCGCGACCGAGGTTTCCGGGTGGTAGGTGAACGAGGAGTCGTTCAGGCTCAGCTTGTCGAGACTCTGCCGCAGCTTCTCGTAGTCGGCGGTGTCCACCGGGTAGAGGCCGCAGAACACCATCGGGTGGATCTCTTTGAACCCGGGCAGCGCCTTCTCCGCCGGCCGCCGGACGGTCGTAACCGTGTCCCCGATGCGCACTTCCTTCGGTTCCTTGATGGTCCCGACAATATAGCCCACGTTCCCCGGCCGCAGTTGATCCACCGGCTTCGGCCACGGGAAGAAGAAACCCACTTCCTTGACCTGCGTCTCGGCCCGCGTACCCATGTACCGCACTGTGTCGCCGGGCTTCAGGACGCCATCGATCATGCGCACATGCGTCAACACCCCGCGGAAGGTGTCGTACACGGAGTCGAACACCAGGGCCCGCAGGGGGGCCGTCGCATCCCCGCCACCGCGCTCGCCCCCGGGCGGGGGCACCCGCTTGACGATCGCCTCGAGGACGGCCCTGATCCCCACGCCGGTCTTCGCGCTGACCAGCAGCCCCTCGTCCACCTCGAGCGCGAGGATGTCCTCGATCTGCTTCTTGATCATGGGGAGGTTGATGTTCGGCAGGTCGACCTTGTTGATGACCGGGATGATGACCAGTTCCCGCTCCATGGCAAGGTACGTATTGGCCACGGTCTGCGCCTGCACCCCCTGCCCCGCGTCCACGACGAGAATCGCCCCCTCGCAGGCGGCCATGCTGCGCGAGACTTCGTACGTGAAGTCGACGTGTCCCGGCGTGTCGATCAGGTTGAGCTCGTAGATCTGCCCGTCATCGGCGAGGTACTGCATCGTGACGGGGCGCGACTTGATCGTGATGCCGCGCTCCCGCTCCAGGTCCATGTCGTCCAGCAGCCGGTCGCGGAACTCGCGATCGGTCACGGTGTGCGTCAGCTGCAGGAAGCGGTCGGCCAGGGTGGACTTGCCGTGGTCGATGTGGGCGATAATGCAGAAGTTGCGGATGTTGCTCAGCGGTATGGTCATAAGCCCTTCGCGTGCTCTATGCTACGAGCGCCTTTGCGACGACGTCGCGCATCCGTTGGAGTTCGGCGGCCATGTCGGATGCCCGGTAGAGGAACGTGCCTGCGACGAACGCGTTGGCGCCGCCGGCGGCGCACCGCGCTGCCGTTTCGTGGTTGATGCCACCGTCAACCATGATGGTCAGATCGGGATGGCCGGCCCGGGTGGCGTAGTCCCGAACGGCCCGCAGCTTGGGCAGCACGGTCTCGATGAACGCCTGTCCGCCGTAGCCGGGATGGACGGTCATGCACAGGACCTCGTCCACCTGGTCCAGAAAGGGGAAGACGGCCTCGGCTGGCGTGTCGGGATTCAGTGTCAGGCCGGGACGCACCTTGCGGGCGCGGATCTCTTTGAGCACGGCGGCAACGTCGCACGAAGCTTCCACGTGGATGAGGAGCGTGTCCGCCCCGGCATCCATGAATCGCGCCGCGTGGCGATCCGGATTCGACAGCATGAGGTGCACGTTCAACGGCAGCCGCACGGTCCGGCGGGCCATGGCCACCACATCCGGGCCGAAGCTGATGTTCGGCACGAAATGCCCGTCCATGATGTCGAGGTGCAGCGCGTCGGCGCCAGCCTGTTCGGCCCGCCGCGCACCCTCCTCGAGCCGCCCGAAATCGGCGGCCAGCAGAGACGGTAGAATGGTGACATGCATGGGGGTGGAGTATGCCAGACCGGGGCAGGCCAATGCAAAGGGATTTGCGCAAGCCCTACGGGCAGGGGGCGTCTCCCGTTGACTGGCCATGGGGGGAAGGCTTGCCGGTTACTTCTCCACCCTGCTCGGGTAGGGGTTGATGTTCGTTGTCGCCATCCCAAACGTCTGGAGCGGGCGGAAGTCCGGCAAGCCCTTGTACTTGAGATTACGCCGGCCCCACCAACTGCCGTAGTACTGGCCATTGGTGTCGACCCAGTTCGTCACCTTCAGCAGCTCCTCCGGCGTGAGCGCGATATCCTTGTGCGTTTCCGCAAGCCGGGCGGCTCGCTCGGCCTGCTTGGGATCGGCCAGTTTGACCTTGCCCTTGGCGAGCATCGCCACCAGCACGCTGGTGTGCGAGCCGAGCGAACGGGCGGGCAGATACGCGATGTTGCCGGTCTTGGGATGGTTCTCACCAATGATCAACCCGAGCACACCGCGATCGAAGAACCCTTTCCGCCGCTCCGGGATCAAGTTCTCGTAAGACACGTTGAACAGCTCCGTCAGCTCGCCGCTCAAGTTGAGCTTGCCCTTGGCCTCCGGACCGCTGTGGCACTTCTGGCAGTACTTGTCCCACACCGGCTGGACATCCTGGGCGTAATCCAGCGGGCGGCGCCCGTCCTTCTCGCCCGGCTGCGGGCCGGGAACCGAAGGCGCCCGCTTCAGCGCCAGCGGCGTACCGTTGCGGCTGCCGGCATTCGCCGCCGACTGGGGCGTCTCGTGGCAGCCGATGCAGGCGCGGATCTCGCCCGGCATGTAGTTCACGAACGTGCGCTCGGTCTGCACCGCCATGTAGTTCGCGTCCAGCACCTGAAAGAAGATGCTCGCGTCCGCGGGGACAAGGAAATTGGCCGAACCGTCTGCCTCGACGGGCACGATGCCGTGCTGGACCTTGAGCGCCAGGTGCGTGTCTTTCGTGATCACGGCGTGCTGCTGGTCATAGAGGTCGCCGTCATAATAGCGGCGGGCCGTCCAGGGGCGCGGGCGCTGCTCCAGCACGCGGAGGTGCTTGATCGTGCCGCGCGGAACCTCCTCGAGCCCGTGGTAAACGTCGGTAACGACACACCGGGCTAGTTTGGCCTGCGCCAGTGCTTTGTCGGTGGAAGAGGCCAGGACCGGCGGCACGCTGCGCGGCTTCAGCGGATAGGCCACCCAGCTGGAAATCTCAGGGTCCCTGTAGACCAACTGGAGGCAGCCCCTTTCATCGAGCAGGTAAAGCCCATAGCCCTTCGGATCATTGAGGACCGCGCCGGCCGGCTTGTGCGAGACCAGGAACTGGCCCTTCGACAGTGGATACGGGTCGCGGAAAAGCGGCCCGCGTCCCCAGCCATCGCCGGACCACTTGCCATGCTCATCCCTGAACTCGAAGCCGCCCTCGCCGCGGATATCCGTGTACGGCGTCATGTACGTCATCGGTTCGCGCGTCCGGATATCCTTCTTCATGTCGAGGCGGATCACCGTGCCCACGCCCATCTGCGGGAAGTGGGGCACGCCCATGACCACGTAGCCGCCCGACTCGCCCGGAATGGCGCGGCCTTGCGTCAGGGTCGGCGGCAGCGCAATGTCCGCGCCATAGACCTCGCGCGACCCGCTGCCGTCGGGATACATAGACCAGAGGCACTTGACGCTGACCGCGCCCTTGTCCACGTACTCCCAACGGGAGTAGAGAACCCGACCGTCCTCGGCCATCGTCGGGGTCTGCTCGCTCAGGGCGCTGGTCGAGAGCTGCCGCAGGATCGTGCCGTCGGGGCCCATGCGAAACAGGGTGGTCGTCGTGAAACAGTCGGGGTTGTCGCAGAGCGTCCCGTATTGGCAACGCGTCGAGACAAAACAGATGCCGCCGTCAGGGAGATAGCACGGGCTCATGTCGTCCGTGCCGTGATGGTAGCCGTTGGCATACCGGCGCACCAGGTCCGCCTCGTCCGAGGGCGGCTGGAGCACCTGGCGGAAACCCGTGCCATCCGTGTTCACCTCGTAGATGCGGTAGCCGACTCCCGCCGACGCCTTCCACGCAAAGACGATGCGCTGCGCGTCGAACGACACGTCGAAGCGTTCGAACACCCCGCCCTTCAGCTCGGGGAGCAGCTCCTTTGCCGATCCGTCCGCCAGGTCCAGGATGCAGAGGTTGCCGCCGGGCTGGTAGCTGCCCTGGATGTACTCAGTGTAGTAGTGCCCGCCGTTGTACGTGTAGCGCTTGAGAAAGGCGATCTTGCCGATGCCCTGCGCCAGCAGCCACCGGGCGGAGACAGACGCCTGCACCCGGTCAAACGCCGCGTTCCAATTCGTCAGGGCCTCCACCGCTGACCTGTCGTTCAAGTCCCGCCCCTCGCGGGCAAGCTCATCCAGGCGCTGCCGATAAGGCGCTGTGTCGAACGTCGGCCCCTGCTTCTGGCCGATCTGGGCAAGGTAGTTGGTGGCCACGCCGACCTGCACAGCCGCCTTCTGAACCATGCGCCGCTGCCCCTCAAGCCACAGGCAGGCCCGCTCATGCAGCTCCGCCAGATCCCTGATCCGTCGAAAACTGTCCGCACCGACCGCGCGTTTCCGGGCCTCCTCGGCCAGCGCGGGACACCGCTTCGCCGTAGCCTCGGCATAGCGCTGAGCCAGCTGCGCGGGCCCGTCCGTCGGTTCGTACAGGCCGTCCTCCTCTGCCCGTTTGCGCGCTTCCCGTGACCCGTCGACCCTGAACGAGCACGGTTTCCAGCGGGCGCCGCTCAAGTCCGGCGCCACCTCGAGGTAGCTCCACCCGTTGAACTCGACGGCGCGGCCGAGCTTGCCCTCGACCCCTTTCAGCTTATCGCCACAGCCCAGGCGGGCGAGCTCGTCCGCATCCCCGTCAAACTTCAGCCGCAGAACCGGCGCGCCCTTGCCGTCCACGTCGGCGCCCTTCATCGCGATCCGGATCTCGTCGGCGGACAGCGCCCTGCCATGCAGGCGCACATCGTCAAGCTGGCCCACGTAGGAGAACAGCGTGTGTGCCATTTCCTCGTAGCCCCGGGCGATCAGCAGCGACGCGCCGGGCGCGTCAGGCTTCATTTCACACCCGCCTGTCTGTTTGAGCTCGCCGTCAACATACACGGCTTGCTGCCGGGTTGCGGGATCGGACACGAAGGCGAAATGGTGCCACTGGTTGTCGTTGAGCCTCGCGCGCGCGCTGAACCCGCCGCTGGCGTTGCCCGAGAAGAAGATCTCCTCGCCCCACGCATGCAGCTCTTTCCAGCCCGGGCGCCCTTGCTCGTCTTTCGACGAGGTCGACAGCAGGACGGTGTTGTGCTCGCCGAACTTCAGCCACGCCGCGTAAGTGAACGGCGCATTCCCCCACCCCGAACCGGAGCCCGGGGCGTCCGCAGCGGCAGCCAGGAGCGGGGCGGCTGCCACGGAACCCAGCACGGCTGTCCACAGCGCACCGCGCCAACGGCCCGGGAATCGCCTCCTCCCGGACGTTCCAGGTACGCGTCCCTCGCAATCGGCCTGAAGCAACGCTTGCATGGGTGCGGAAGCTACCAGAAGCGAGGCGCTGCCGTCATCTTAATCGTAATCGCCATCTTGCACGAACACGGGGGACCCTCTACCTTACATGGGACATAACGGCCGGGGACGGCCGTCTCCATGGCGTGGGCAGGCGACGAGGCGTGGAGCCGGCGGTCCCCGCCGTTAGCGGCCCCCCCGCGTCACTGAAACGCTGCGCGGGGATTACGATTAAGATTACGACTATGATTATGATTGAGAGCCAGAGCGAAAACGGCATAGGAAAGCGAACCTGATGCGTGTCAGACCAAATGCCGTAACGATTGCGGGACGCAGCCTGCTCGTCGCGTCCATCATGCTCGCCGTGTGGACTCGTCCCCCTGCTACCAGCGCCGTCACGCCGGAGGCGCCGGGTGCGGCCGAGTCCTGTTTCGATGCCACGCGGGGCGCGCTGCTCGTGCCGGCGGACCCCGCGTTTCGTGCGCTGCCGCTGACCGTCGCCTGTCGCGTGCGGCTGAATGGCTGGGCCGGCTACAACATTCTCGTCGCCAACGAAACCAAGGCCTCGGCCACGCATTGGGAGATCTTCACGACGCCGCAGGATGGCGTGCTCCACGCCTACCTGCCCGGCCGGACGCCCGACCATGTGCACACGAAGACCACGCTGACCCCCGGCCGCTGGTACCAGGTTACGCTCTGCATGGAGTCGGACCGCGCGCGCCTGTTCGTTGACGGCGCCGAGGCCGCCACGCTGCAGGCGGCGGCGCCAACCGGCGCGTCGCTGGCAGGCCCTCTCGCCCTGGGCGGACTGGCCGAGGGCGGATTCGGCTGCGACGGCAGCCTCGACGATGTCCGCCTGACCGCCGCCGTTCCGCCGGAGCGCGACGCCGCGCCCCTCGGTTTGTGGCGCTTCGACACCGCGGCGCCCCTCGCCGATGCGTCCCCCGCACGCCGGGTCGCGAGACTGCGCCCGGTCGAAAGCCGCAACGTGACGGGCGAAGGCATGGACGGCGGCATGTCCGCGGCTCTGCAGCCCCTGCCCCCCGCGGAAGATGCCGCGCCGATCCGGGCAGCGCTTGCGAGTGCGGCTGGCAAGCTCGGGCTGCGTACCGTCCGCGCGGAGGCGGTCCGCGACGACGTGCTGCGCGACTGGAGCCGTGAGTTCGGGGCGTGGGGTCGCACCGACTACCCCGAACACCGCGGCGGCGGGCCTGACCGCGCCACGCTGGAGCGCGAGGTCTGCGACCGGCACGCCCTGACGTGGGACAGCGACCGCGGCCCGGCTGGCACGGTGCTGCGCCGTACCGCCGCACTGCTCGAGCACCTCACGGCCGCGCTCGGCGGGGCCCGCTGGGAGGCATACCGCGCCGACCTGGAGACGCTCCGACGCGCGGTGAACACCGCGGCCGGGGCCAACGACCGTAGTCTGCACCTCGCCGCCTGCGCGCTCCGCCGGCAGGTCGTGCTGGCGAATCCGCTGCTGGAGGTCGACGCGCTCCTCTGCGCCGCGCGCGGCACCTTCGCGGGGTCGGTCCGCTCCAACCCCGAGACGAAGGACGTCCAAGGGGGTCATTTCATGACCCAGTACTTCGGTTTCAACGCGCTTCCCGGCGGCGGCCTGTTTGTCATCCGCAACCTCAAGGGGAGCCCCGAAGTTGTCAACGTCCTCGCGCGCGCCGTTGTGCAGAACGGCCGGCTTAAAGGCACGCGGCTCGACCATGGCGCCGTCGCCACACCGGACCTCTCCTTTGACGGACGGACCATCGTGTTTGCCTGGACCGCCAACAGCGAGCACCGCTGGGTCTACGACACCGAGACCTGCTTCCACCTCTTTCGCGTCAACACCGACGGGACCGACCTTGTCCAGCTCACCGACGGCCCGTGGAACGACTTCGACCCATGCTGGCTGCCCGACGGGCGGATCGCCTTCGTGTCCGAGCGGCGCGGCGGCTACATCCGCTGCTTCGCGGCCTATCTCAAGGTTCGCAACTACACGCTCCATTCCATCGCGGGCAACGGCACGGACTCGCGCGCGCTGAGCTACTTCGAAACCGGCGAGTGGAACCCGACCGTGGACAACGATGGGCGCCTCGTTTTCACGCGCTGGGACTACGTGGACCGTGAGAACTGCCTCGGCACCCGGTACTGGGTTTCCAACCCCGACGGCTCCAACCCGCGCGCGCCGCACGGCAATTACCCCCTGCCCTACCACACGTTTCCCGACCATACACCCTGGCGCGTTGACAACGGCCGCGAAGTCGACAGCCGCCGCGGCGCACCGCTCGTCGAGATGGGCATTCGCGCAGTACCCGGCTCGCCGCTGCACGTCTTCACCGCCGCGCCGCATCACGGGGAGGTTTTCGGGTCGCTCTGTCTGCTGGACCTGCGCACACCGGACGACCGTCACATGTCGCAGGTGCGCCGCTTCACGCCCGACGAGGGCTTCCCGGAAAGCGAAACGCCGTCACGCCGCCACTACAAGTACGGCACGCCGTGGCCGCTGAGCGCGGACTTCCTCCTCTGCAATCGCTGGGAGGACCTCGTCCTCGTGGACCGGTTCGGCAACCAGGAGCTCCTGTTTGCGCTGCGGGAGCTGCCGGGCGCGCAGGACGAGCGGCTGCGGCTGGTGGACCCGATTCCCCTGCGCCCGCGCCAGCGTCCCCCGGTGATCCCGCCCGCGGTGCGTTGCGCCGAGCGACCGGACGCGCCGCCGGCGACCATCGCAGTGATGAACGTGTACGACGCGGATCTCCCCCTCCCTGCCGGCGCGAAGGCGAAGTGGCTGCGCGTCGTGCAGGCCGTACCGAAAACCAACCACACCATTGGCGAGCCGATGATCGGCTACGAGCGGGAGAACACACCGCGCATTCCCCTCGGCATCGTGCCGATCGAGGAGGATGGCAGCGCGTACCTCGAGGCTCCCGTGGCCAAGCAGTTGATCTTCCAGGTGCTCGACGAGCGGTGCATGGCCGTGCAGTCCATGCGCTCGGTCGCCTTTGTTCACCCCGGCGAGCAGCTCTCCTGCCTCGGCTGCCACGAAGCCCCGCACCGCGCCGCCGGGCGCACCGCGCAACCGCAGGCCATGCGGCGCGCCCCGTCGCGGCTGCAGCCCGAATGCGGCCCGCTCGAACCGATCAGCTACCACCGCCAGATCCGTCCTATCTTCGAACGCCGCTGCGTGGCGTGCCACGCGAAGGAGGGCCGCGGGCCGCGCGACATGCGCTACGAGACACTGAAGGAAGGGTGGACGTTCTGGTTCTCCGGCGCCATGGCGTGGGACATGACGACCGGGTATAGCGGCGTTCACGGCGGCTCGCGCTCGATACCAGGCCGGTTCGGGGCGCGCAGCTCGCGGATCGGCCGGGCCCTGCTGACCGACAGCCACCAGGCCGCCGTGCCGGCCGACGAGCGCCACCTCGTGACACTCTGGCTGGACTGCAACTCCCTGCGGCTTGGCGCCTACGAGAACGAAGCAGCCCAGCTCCGCGGTGAGCTCGTTTGGCCGTCCCTCGACGTCAACCCGGCCAACGTGGCCGGTCTGGAAAGCGCGACACCCGCCCTCCGGGGACTCTTCTGGCATGAGTGACGACGCCACACGTCAGCATCCGCCCGCTCCCCCGTGGCGCCGGTAATCGTACGCTTAATCGTAATCCGTTCCTACCGGTTCCAATGTTACCGCGCACCCTCAGAAGGCCCCGTCCGCGCGGCCGGAGATAGTGGTGCCGCGTTTTGTTGGGCACTTTCTTTCTCGGTCCGTTGTCCCGGGGTACCCCCGTGTTCTTGGATCAACTTCTGGATGTCCAGAAATCTGCCAACCGGAGTCTCTGGATGCGATTCAAGGAGGATCGTCGAGAACTGTGAAGGCGCCTTGCTGAGTCTGTCCTTCTCAACCCGTTCCTCCACCATCTTGCCAAGTGCCTCTTCCGTGAGAGGTTTGCTGTCGAGAAGGAGTTGTCCGTCCTTCGCTATGACCACAGGGCGTTCGTCCATCACATCGATCACAACAGGTGGCGACGCCTCCCGACTGCACCCAATTATTGCAGCCAGCATCGCGACAGCAGTCATCTTCCTAATCATGGCATCTCCCTGCCCAACGGTTCCGTTGAAGGTGCGAGACCCGCTGCGGGTCAAGCTACATTCCGACGCCTGCTTCATATGTTCGTTGCAGAACGTTACCCTTGTGGCTGAGGCGCGGCAGCGGCGATAGCCACGAAGGGGGTGTTCGGTCTGGTCATCTCTGCCGCATCTTCTTGATCAAGGCATCGTACGTTGCATGTGACCCAATCCAGAACCACGTGGCTGTATCGCCGTCAACAACGCATACGGCACGCCAGTGGATTCCAATTCGTACGGAGTAGATGGGCTCGCGCAGGTGGATACGCTTGAATTGGAGCGACGGATGCCGAGGATTGGACAGCCAACGACGATATGCTTGACGTGCTGTGACGCGGACGGCCTCCGGGAGTTCGCGCACCTGCCGCCGGAAGGCCACCGTTGTCTCAGAAATCATGGACGAGGTCCATCTTCCTTGTCTTCCCCAGTCGTCGTTCAGCCAGCGCACCGGCGGCCAATGCAGAGAGCTCATCCTGGGTCGCCAGGAAGGACGCATCCCACTGGCTCTCAGCGTCTATTTCGGCCATCATGAAGCGCGCAATCTCATTCTGCTTCCTGCTGGGCAGACCGGAAACCCGGCTGATCACTTTTTCCAGTAATGCTGTCATGGAAAGATTGAACTCCGAATCGCTCTCCGCTTCAATCATTATCGCATGCTGAACCTGTGTCCTGATTCCATCTTCACTTCAACAGCATGACGACTGCGGTCAGAAGCGCCAAGGCCCCGAATCCGCACACCGCGATTGTGCCGAGGCAGCCTTTCCCGGGAGTGACCGGGGCGAACTTGCCTGGATCCTTGGCCCGGAGTTCTGCCTCCAGCGCCTCCACGAAGTCCTTGGACTCCTTCAGACCCTGGCCGCTGTGTTCACGATAGAGTTTGATCGCTGCTATCTTCCGTCCGGCAAACACGTGATCTGCGATCTCTTTCGCCACCTCCGGGGGGATCGGTTTGCTCATAGTCGTTTCCTTTATCGCTACAATGATGACGATCACGGACGGCGCGAAGCAACGTGCTGTGCGGCGGCGTATTCCGCCCCCTCCTCAGAGTGCCAATTGGATGGTGATGGCGCGCACGACGGCATCCATTTCGCCCGCCCCCGCTTCGCCTGCCTTGTTGACCAATCGTTCCTTGCTGAC
>CAYOBW010000053.1:0-31832 GCA_964402115.1 uncultured Victivallales bacterium | reverse complement strand
CGGACCAGGTGTGGGGTAACTACAACATGGTCTTCAAGGTCCGTCGCGAGGCGCGGATGGTGAAGTATCCGTTCTTTTCCGCCGCCGGCGGGCTGGACACCGCCGGGTTCGCCGCCGCGGTGGCCGCGGAGTCGCAGCGCGGGAAGCTTGTCGTCCTGCTCAACTTCCCGAACAACCCCACCGGCTATGCCCCGACGGAAGCCGAAGCGAAGGCCATCGCCAACGCCTTGGTCGCGGCGGCGGAGAGCGGCTGCCGTGTCGTGGCCGTGTGCGACGACGCCTACTTCGGGCTCTTCTACGAGCCCGAGGTGCTGCGAGAATCCGTCTTCGCGCGGCTGGCCGGCAGGCACCCGCGGCTGCTCCCGATCAAGCTGGACGGGGCGACCAAGGAGGACTTCGTCTGGGGCTTGCGCGTGGCGTTCATTACGTTTGCCGCGGCCGGCGGGGCGCCGCCTCACGACGCCCTGGAGAAGAAGACGGCGGGCTGTATTCGCGGAACGGTGTCCAACTGCTCGCTCGCCTCGCAGACCATCCTGGTTCAGGCCATGAACGATCCGGCTTACGCCGGGGAGAAGCAGACCAAGTTCGAGGTGCTGCGCGCGAGGGCCGCCCGCGTGAAGCAGGTGCTGGCCGGCGACCGCTACGCGTCGGCGTGGACTCCGTATCCCTTCAACTCGGGCTACTTCATGTGTCTGCGCCTGAAAACGCTCAACGCGGAGGCGTACCGCCTGCGACTTCTGGACCGTTGCGGCATCGGCGTCATCGCGACCGCCCCCACCGATATCCGGGTGGCCTTCTCGTGTATCGAGGAAGAGGACGTCGCCGACCTTTTCGAGCGAATGTTCCAGTGCGCCGGCGAAATGGCCGCGGAACCCGGCGGCGGGCCGGCCGTGCCGGATTCGGCCTTCGAGGAATAGGGCGGGAAGAACATGGACCCGACGGACGAGTCTCACGGCATTGGCGCGGCGCCGGCGGCCGAGTCCTACTTGAACGGCGAGCGCATCATCGGGACCGCGCGGAGTTGCGGCGCTCAGGCGATTCATCCCGGCTATGGCTTCCTTTCGGAGAACGCGGACTTCGCGGCCGCCTGCCACCGGGCGGGTCTGGTGTTTGTCGGCCCCAAGCCGGAGGCCATACGCCTGATGGGCGACAAGGCCGCGGCGCGTGAAACCATGCGTAAAGCCGGCGTGCCCGTGCTTCCCGGAGAGCATTGCCCCGGCGACAACCAGAAGGAGCTCCTGCGCGCCGCCGATGACGTCGGCTATCCCCTGCTGATCAAGGCAACCCATGGCGGCGGCGGGAAAGGGATGCGGATCGTCGCTGATCCGAAGGAATTGATCCAAGCCTGGAACACCGCGCGCGCCGAGGCCGAAGCCGCGTGCGGATCGGGCGATATCTATCTGGAGGCGTTTGTTCCGTCCGCCCGCCACATTGAGATTCAGGTTCTGGCGGATGAGCACGGCAACGTTGTCCATTGCGGGGAACGCGAGTGCTCCGTCCAACGCCGCCATCAGAAACTCGTGGAAGAAGCCCCTTCCCCGGCGGTTACGCCGACAATACGCCGCCGCCTGACCGCCCTGAGCGTTCGAGCAGCACGCAAGGTTCGGTACACGAGCGCGGGAACGATGGAGTTCATTCTGGATGCCAAGGGCCGCGTCTTCTTCATCGAAATGAACACCCGGATTCAGGTCGAGCATCCGGTCACGGAGGCTGTTACGGGGCTCGACCTCGTCAAGGAACAGATTCGCGCCGCGGCAGGCGAACGCCTGCGGGTCAGACAGGATGACATCCGACCGCGCGGGCATGCGATCGAATGCCGTGTCAATGCGGAAGACCCGGAACACGATTTCGTGCCGTCGCCGGGTGTCGTCGAGGAGCTTATCATGCCCGGCGGGCCAGGCGTCCGAGTGGATACCCACCTGTTTGGCGGATACGCCATCCCCCACTACTACGACTCGCTTGCGGCCAAGATCGTCGTTCACGCCGACACACGCACGGAAGCGATTGCCCGCATGCTGCGGGCACTTGACGAGTTCCACCTGCGCGGGGTTTCCACCAACACACGGTTTCTGAAGGATATCCTCAAGAGCGGAAGCTTCATGGCGGGCGAGTACTCCACGGACCTCGTGGCGGGCGTCATGGCCACACGAACGCCGCAACGGGACCGCCACAGCCTGAGGGAACTGGCCAGACAGCTGTGGGCGGCATGGCGACACGATGACGACGAATAGGCGAACCGGCCAGACGAAAGGAGGCGGAGCGATATGTCCACCCGTACGGTAGTCAGAACAGCCGTCGAGAGTATCCCGTTGTTGAAGCGAGGCAAGGTTCGAGACGTCTACGATAGGGGGAATGCGTTGCTGATCGTGGCCACCGACCGCATTTCCTGTTTCGACGTGGTCTTGCCCACGCCTATCCCCGGCAAGGGACAGGTGCTCACATAGCTGTCCAAGAAAGGGAAGGACGACGTTATGGAAAACACACCGTTGGTAGCCATTGTGATGGGAAGTCAATCGGACCTCGATACCCTTAAAGAGGCGGCAGCCGCTCTCAAGGAGTTTGGCGTTCGCCATGAGATGCGCGTGATCTCGGCGCACCGGACCCCGGAGATTGCCCGCGAGTTTGCCCTTTCGGCGGAAGATCGCGGCCTCAAGGTGATTATCGCCGGGGCCGGCAAGGCGGCTCATCTGGCGGGTGTGCTCGCCTCGATGACGGTTCTGCCGGTCATTGGCGTGCCCATGACAACCAGCGATCTTGGCGGCCTCGACTCCCTGCTGTCCATGGTGCAAATGCCCGGCGGCATTCCCGTGGCAACCGTCGCCATCGGCAAGGCCGGCGCGAAGAACGCGGCGTTGCTGGCGGTGGCCATTCTGGCCCTCGCGGATGATGAACTACGCGCCCGACTGGCCGCCTATCGCGAACGGATGACCCATGAGGTGGTGAGGGCGGATCAGGAACTGCAGGCCAGCGCAGTTCGAGCGTGAGCCGAGATCCGACGCTCACGTCTCCGTCGCAAGGAAGGCCATGGATGCCCATGAAGCCAGTCGCGTTGCGGTGAAACGGCTGCTCGTCTTGCCGGCGGCCGTACTTATTCACATGTGCTTGGGTGGCGTCTATGCGTGGAGCGCCTTCGTCCCGAGCTTGAGAACGGACCATGGCTTGTCGGCCAGTCAGGCCCAGTGCATCTTCGGCTTGACCATAGCGACATTCAGCGTCGCCATGGTGCTTGCCGGCCGTCTGCTGACTCGGTGGGGGCCGCGTTGCGTGGGGCTGCTGGGCGGGGTGCTGTTTGCCTGTGGACACATGATCGCCGCGTCGTCCGACGGCTGTGTCCTTCGTCTGCAGATGGGATTCGGCCTGGTTGGCGGCGCCAGCATAGGCTGTGGTTACGTGGCGGCACTTACGACCGGCGTTCTCTGGTTCCCGAAACACAAGGGGCTGGTCACGGGCGTTGTCGTGGCTGGATTCGGCCTGGGAACAGCGATCCTCTCCATGCTGGCGACAGCGTGGCTGGAAGACGGGTGGACGGTGCTGCGGATATTCCGCACCATCGGATACGCCTATGGCGCGGTCGTGTGTTTGAGCTCGCTTCTGCTTTTCTTGTCGTACGGGTTGGCGGGCATGGGTGGGCCGCTGCTGGGCGGGTTCCTCCACGATTGGACGGACAGTTACGTGGCGCCGATCACCGTGAGCGTGGTTGTGGCGGCGGCCGGAGCCTGGTGGACCGGCAGGTCGGCAGGAACGTATTCGGATGTCAAGTAGGTAAGCCCTTTCAAGGCACAACCCACCCCGGCCTGCGGCCAACCCTCCGGAGGAGGGGAGTGTATATAAGGTGCTCCGCCACAACACGCTCCCCTCCATGGAGGGGTACGCGTAGCGGGGGTGGGTGCGGCATGGGAAGTCACTATCTCGTGCCATTCGGCTTTAGCCGGTCTCTGCCGCCTGGTGCCGCCTTTGGGTGGCCATAATGCTGAGTTCCCTGTGGCGCAGGCACGTGGCTCATGCTACTGTCTTCGCGCATGAAAACGAAGGGGCAGATGGAGGCCGAGATTAGCGAGGCCGTCGTCAAGTTCGAGCGCGAGTACATGGGGCGCGGCCCGGAAGAGGCGCGAACGTACTTGCTGGACGACATCATCATCGTGCGACTGCATGGCGTGTTGACGCCTGCCGAACGGCAACTGGCCCGCAGCGACTCGGAGGGGCATGGCCGCGCCCTGATCAAGCAAGTGCGGATGGAGTTGTTGGAGAAAGCGCGCCCGCTTCTCGAAACCATCATCCGGGATATTACCGGCCAGACAGTCAAGAGCCTGCATACCGACATCAGCACCGTTACCGGTGAACGGATAATCGTTCTGTCTCTCGCCGGAACGATCAGCACCCAATGAAGGGCCGACCTCCTTGTCGGCCCTGAGGGCTATCGGCCGAATGCCGACCTCCACACGGCTGGCAGGGCGGCGCCCGCCACGGCGGGCGGCCCTCCAAAACGCCCTGACGACGGACCTGTTTGCGGAACTGGAGGGCGGCCCTCCAGAACCTTCCTTTTGACTTTTTCGGGCAGTGGACGCAGACTCCCGCGTATGGCTGTCACCTGCGGCCAGATTGCGGCACACGCCGAGGCATCGGGGCCGAGGGGTTAGCCGCGGACGGGGAGCAGACGCATGAGCGGACAAGATCGCCAGTTCGTGGGCTTCGGGTTCGGTCCCATCCAGGCCGGGCTTTTCGTGCTGGAGGCCCGGCGGTCGGGCTGCTTCGGCCGTCTGACCGTGGCGGAGGTCGACGCCGACCTCGTCCGGGCCGTGCGCAAGAACGGCAACCGTTATGTCGTCAACGTGGCCGGCGCGGACGGGATCGACTGGGCGACGGTGGACGGCGTGCGCCTGTTGAATCCGGGTGTCGCGGCGGAACGCCGGGAGCTCGTACATGCCATCGCCGAAGCGGACGAGATCGCCACGGCCCTGCCGTCCGTGGCCTGCTACGCGGCCGGCGCCGAGGCCTCGCCGTCCGCCTGCCTGGCCGACGGCCTGCGTCTGCGCGGGTCCGGGGCGCGGCCGGCGGTGATCTACACGGCCGAGAACGACAATCGCGCGGCGAAGTTCTTGGAAGATGCCGTCGCGGCGCGGCTGCCCGATGCGCGCCTGCCTGCGACGATCCAGGTGCTCGACACCGTGATCGGCAAGATGTCGGGGGTTGTCGCCGATGAAGCCGAACAGCGCCGGCTCGACCTCGCCCGCCTGTCAGCGGGCCTGCCCCGCGCCGTGCTGGTGGAGGCCTTCAACCACATTCTCATCACCCGCATCCACCTGGCCGGCTTCCGCCGCGGACTGGCGGCGTTCGAGGAGCGGGACGATCTCCAGCCGTTCGGGGAAGCCAAGCTGTACGGCCACAACGCCGCCCACGCCCTGCTCGGCTTCCTGGCCCGGGCGCGCGGTTTGAGCCACATGGCCGAGGCCGGGCAGGACGCGGCCATCATGGCCAAGGCCCGCGCCGCGTTTCTGCACGAGTCCGGCGCGGGGCTCCTGCACCGGCACACGGGCAAAGACCCGCTCTTCACGCCGGCGGGGTTCGAGGCTTACGCCGAGGATCTCCTGGCACGGATGACCAGCCCGTTCCTGTGCGACCCCGTCGCGCGCGTCACCCGCGACCCGGCGCGCAAACTGGGCTGGGACGACCGGCTCGTCGGCGCCATGCGCCTGGCCCTGCAGGCCGGCGTGCAGCCGGTGCTGCTGGCCGAGGGCGCACGCCTGGCCGCGCAGGGCTGGACGCGGGACGCGTTGCTGGCGAACTGGCCCGCCGAGGTGCGCGCGGGCAGTGAGGCCGCCGCGATCCTGGCGTTGATCCTCGAGCAATAAGTTGGGACCACTACGAAACACGCGAAAGACGCGAAAATGAACCCTCTGCCTTTCGATGCCGTCGTGGCCGGGCACGTTTGCCTGGATGTGATCCCGCAGTTCCATGACACGGGCGCGCGGACCATGGACGCGGTCATCGCCCCCGGCAAGCTGGTCAATGTCGGGGCCGCCCTGCTGGCGACCGGCGGGGCCGTCTCGAACACCGGCCTGGTGCTGCTTAAGCTGGGCGCCCGGACGGCGTTGATGGGCAAGATCGGCGACGACCTCTTCGGCTCGTGCGTGCGCGCGCGCTTCACGGAGTGGGGCGCCGAGGCCGCCCGCGCCATGACGGTGGTCGCCGGCGAGGCTTCCTCTTACACCGTCGTGCTTTCGCCGCCGGGAATCGACCGCGTCTTCCTGCACCACCCCGGCGCCAACGACACCTTTTGCGCGCAGGACATCAACTACGACGTTGTGGCGCAGGCGCGGCTCTTTCACCTCGGCTATCCCCCGCTCATGCGCGGGCTGTACCTGAACGGCGGCAGCGAGCTGATCGAGATCTACCGCCGCGTCAAAGCGCTGGGCGTGACCACAAGCCTGGACCTGTCGCTGCCGGACCCCGGCTCGGAATCGGGGCAGGTGGACTGGCGCAGCGTGCTCACGGGCGTGTTGCCGTACGTGGATCTCGCCCCGTTCAGCGCGGAGGAGGTCATGTACATGCTGGATCGCCCGTGCTTCGACGAGTTGAAGCGGCGGGCGGGCCATGGCGATCCGCTCGCTGTCTACACCACCGGGGACATCGAGCGCCTGGGCCGCGCGCTGCTGGCGCTCGGCGCCCGCGTAGCCGCCGTCAAGTGCGGCATCCGCGGCATTTTCCTCTTCACAGCCGACGCCGCGCGCATCGCCGGCATGGGCAGGGCGACGCCACCGGACACACAGGCCTGGGCCAACCGCGCCTTGTGGGAGGAGCCCTTCCTCGTGGAGCGCGTGGCCTCGGCCACCGGCTCGGGCGACTGCGCGATCGCCGGGTTCCTGGCGGCCTTCCTGCGCGGGTGCAACCCCGAGCAGGCGTTGCGGACCGCCTGCTGCGCCGGCGGCCAGAACGTCCAGGTGCTCGACGCCGTCAGCGGCATCCACTCGTGGGAGGAGACGCAGGCGCTGACGCCCGACTGGCCGAAGCGCCGGCAGGCGGGCGGGACCGGCTGGACGTACGACGAAGCGGAACGCGTGTGGAGGGGAGCCTGACGGCGGCGCGCCGCGTCGCCCGCCCGCCGGGACGGCACGGACCTTGCCCCGTAGGACGGTCCTCCCGGGCCGTCCCGGCAAGCGCGGAGAGACCGGCGGCAGTCTCGTCATGTCATCTCTGCGGGGCCTCGCGTGCAGGGGGACCGGCTAAAGCCGGGACTCCAAACGGATTTCCAGCGCGTTTACGACGTTTGGAGTCCCGCCTTCAGGCGCTCTTCGGCCATAACGAGAACGGAGTCTCCTGTTAAAACGGTTGTTAAACCTAGAAACGGCAGTTGGAGATACCGCTAATGAACGCTAATGTGACGCTAATGAGAGGATTCTCGAAGGAATCGCGAATGGAGGCACTGCAGCCGAGTCTCCAGAAACGTTCACCAGTTGGGTGAAGCGTGCTCTCTTGCATCCTGTTGGTGATTAGCGTCTATTAGCGTGCATTAGCGGTTCTACTGCCCTTTCCAGGTTAAACCGATTTTGACAATGCACCCTGGATTACTTAGCATATACGCGAATCGTGAGGTGGACGGGTGGTCACACTCAAAGATATTGCCCTTCGCGTGGGCGTTTCGGTGCCAACGGTCAGCCTCATTCTCGCCGGCAAGGGCGCGCGGCACAGCGCGCGGACGCGTCAAGCGGTGCTGCGCGCGGCGCGCGCCCTGCATTACGAACCGAACATCGCCGGCAAGGGCCTCCGGCAACGGAAGTCTTTCTTGCTTGGCGCCTTGCTCTACGGCGTGAACAGCTCGCTGATGTCCGACTTCCTGCGCGGCCTCGGGGCGGCGCTGGTCGACAACGAGTACTCGCCGGTCGTCTTCTCCCACGACACGCCGGAGGAGGAGGCGCTCCATGTGCAGCGCTGCCGGAAGCGCCGGGTGGATGGTTTCATCGCCAACCTGGCCGTGGCGCCGGACGGGCTGCTGCGGGCGTCTCGCGAAGCAGGCGTGGCGGTGCCCGGCGAGCTGTCGCTCGTCGGCTTCGGCGACAGCGACCTCGCGCGCCTGACGCAGCCGGCCCTGACCACGTTCCGGCTGCCGGTGTGGGAGGTCGGTTTCGCCGCAGCCAGGCTCCTGTTGGCCCTGACACGGGGCGAACCGGCCGCCGGCGTGCGGCTCCAACCGGAGCTGCTGATGCGGGAGAGCGTCGTGGCAGTCGATTGAGAGAAGAAGGACAAGGACACGAAAGGAACACCCCCATGAACAGGTCAACGATAGGTAGCGCACTCCTCAGCGCCGTGCTGGCACTCGCGACACGGCCGGGCTGGTCGGCAGACGTGACGTGGGACGCCGACCCGGTAACGGCGGGCATACAGGACGGCGCGGGCAGCTGGGATACGTCCACGGCGAACTGGGACAACGCCGGCGTGAACGGCGCGTGGATCAACAGCCCGGCCGATGGCGCGCTCATCGGCAACGGCGGCACGGCCGGAACGATCACCCTCACGACCGGCATCACGGCCGTGGGCCTCACGTTCGCCGCCGTCGGCGGCAACTACCTCGTGACCGGGAACACGCTGACGTTGTCGGGAACGCCGGCGCTGACCGTGAACGACGACGCGGCGACGATCAACTCCCTGCTAGCGGGGACGGGCTGCGTCAAGAGCGGCAGCGGCACGCTGACCCTGGGGGCCGCCAGCGGCGCCTGGGGCGGCGGCATCACGATCAGCCAGGGCGCGCTGGTGCTGGGCAGCGCCAGCGCCGGGGGCGCCGGGGGCATCACGCTGGGCGATGCCGGCACGGGCGCGGGCGCGGCGGAACTGGACCTGGGCGCCAACCTCAGCTTCGCCAACGCCATCACCGTGGCCAACCAGGGCAGCGGCACGGTAATGATCAAGGACCTGGCAACGGGGCTGCCGCACGTGGGCCACGCGGGCGGGCTCGCCGTCAACCGCGCCGTGACGCTCAAGACATCGGGGACGGGCGATCACTCGATGGCGTTCGACGGCATTGTGTCGGGGAGCGGCACCCTGACGATCGACGGCGTGGCCGGGAGCGTGGGCGCGGGCAACAACCGGGTCTCGTTCGGTAACGCCGGCAACACCTTCACCGGGAACGTGATTGTGACGGCGGGCGGCCAGCTGCAGAACAATGTCAGCAACATCTTCGGCCCGCAAGCCACCTGCGTCACCTCGCTGCAGCTCGACGGCTATTTCCGCGGCGGCCAGGGGCGGACGGTCAACATCGCCGCCCTGACGGGGTCCGGCCAGCTCAACGGCGTCTACGGCGGCGGCAACAACGTGGTGGTGGGCTGCAACAACGCCGGCGGCACGTTTGCGGGCACGCTGACCGCCGGGGCGTCGGGGGGCACGCTGACCAAGGTGGGGAGCGGCACGCAGATCCTGACCGGGGCCAACACCATCGGCCAGGGCGGCGGCAACGTCACGATCAGCGGCGGCACGCTGCAGTACGGCAACGGCGGGGCCACCGGCAGCGCCGGCACGGCGTCCATCATCAACAACGCCACGCTGGTCATCAACCGCAGCACCGCCTCCACGTGGAGCCAGGGCATCAGCGGCAGCGGCGCGTTCATCCACGCCGGCAGCGGCGTGACGACCTTCTCGGCCGCGAACTCCTACACCGGCGCCACCACGATCAACGGCGGCGTGCTCAGCGTCGCCACCCTGGCCAACGGCGGCGCCAACAGCGGGATTGGCGCCTCCTCCAGCGTCGCCGGCAATCTCGTGCTCGGCGGCGGCACGCTCCGCTACACGGGCGCGACCGTTGCCATCAACCGCGCCTTCACGCTCACGGCCGCCACGGCCGGCGGGTTCGACGTCGCCACGGCCGGCACGACGCTGACGATCTCCGGCGCCAGCGCCGCGACGACGGGCGCCCTCGTCAAGAGCGGCCCGGGCACGCTGGTCCTGGGCGTCGCCAACGGCCACACCGGCGGCGCCACCGTCAGCGCGGGCGCCCTGCAGCTGAACCACGCGACGGCCGCGGGCAGCGGGGCGGTGACCCTGTGTGACGCCAACACGGGCGCCAGCAACGTCCAGCTCACCTTCAATATCGGGAACGTCGCCAACGCCATCACCGTCAGCAACAACGGCGCCGGCACGGCGAAGCTCTACGGGAACGGGCAGTTCCTGAGCCACATCGGCGCCATCACGCTGAACCGGGCGACTGTTTTCGAGATTCCCGCGATGGGAACCGGGAGTGACTGGTGGTTTGGCTTCGGGACCGCTGGCATCAGCGGCGCGGGGCCGCTCACGATCAAGGGCGGATCGGGCGGCACCACCGCGGCGGCGTCAGGCAACCGCGTCACACTGGGTGGCGCACACACCTACTCGGGCGGCACGACCATCGAATCCGGCAAGCTCCAACTCAACTCGGTCGCCGGCGCCGGCACGGGCAGCATCACGCTGGGCAACGCCAATACGGGCGCGGCCGTCACCCAGCTGCGCGTCGGGGCGAACATCGCCAACCCCATCGTGATCTCGTCGCTGGCGCCGGGGTCCGCCGCGGCCATCGGCACTTACAACTCCCTGCAGGTGCTGGGCGGTGCGCTCCAGGTGGACCGCGCTTTGACGCTGGAGGGCGGCAGCGACCGCCTGACCTGGTCAGGCGCAGGCGCCGTGTGGTCCGGCGCGGGCAACATCACCGTCAGCGGCGGCCGCGTCACCCACGAGGGGGCGGCCAACACGTGGACGGGCAACCTGACCATCAACGGCAGTTCCGTCTTCCAGCCGGGCCATGCCGCCACCCTCACCGCGGCCAACTCCGTCACCGTCAACGGCACCTTCCAGCTCAACGGCGCATCGCTGACGATCAACGGCCTCTCCGGCGGGGGCGTGGTGCAGAACATCTGGAACGCGAACACCCTCACCGTGGGCGCCGGCCACGCCAGCGCCTCCTTCTCCGGCGTGATCCAAAATGGCGCCGGCGTCATGACCCTGGTCAAGGAAGGCTCGGGCGCCCAGGCCCTCACCGGCAACAACGCGTACACCGGCAACACGACGATCAACGGGGGCACGCTGCGCGCCAACAGCAGCGCCGGCTCCGCGACCGGCACGGGCGTCGTGACGGTGAACCCCGGCGGCAAACTGGGCGGCAGCGGCAGGGCCGGCGTCGCCGCGGGCAACCTGACGGTGGCGGCCGGCGGCGTGCTGACCCCCGGCGCGACGGAAGCTTCCACGGGGACGCTGACGCTCCTCGGCAACCTCGTGCTGCAGGACAACGCCGTCTACGCCTGGGAGTTCGGCGCCGGGAGCGGCGACAAGGTGCACGTGAACGGCAACGTCACCCTGCCGGCGGCCTGCACGGTCAACGTCACCGGCCTGACCGCAGGGTACCCGCTGCAGGCGATCCTGCTGGAGTGGGACGGCGTAAACCTCGGCACGACGAACCTCGGCGGCTGGGCGCTGACCAGCGGGTTCACCGTGATCTACGACGGCGCCGGCAAGCGCGTGCTGCTGAGCGCGCCCGGGCGCGGCACCACCTTCCTGGTGCGGTAGGCGGCGGGGTTGGCAACCAGGCGGGGGGCGGACACCCATGAAACGGCAAACGATGACGTGGGCGGCGGTTGGCCTGGCGGCGCTGGTGGCCTGGGCGGCGCCAACCGCGACGGCGGCGCCGTTGACGTGGGACGGCAATGGCGCCGCGGAGCCCAACCCGAACGGTGGCGCCGGCACGTGGGACGTCAACACGACGGCCAACTGGTGGAACGGTACGACGAACGTCGTCTGGCCGGCGCCCGGCGGCACGGATGACGACGCGGTCTTCGCCTACGCGGCGGGCACGGTCTCCCTTGCCGCGGGCGGGGTGAGCGTCAACGACATCGCGTTCAACACGGCCGGCTATGTCATCCAGAACAACACGTTGACGCTGAACGGCACGACGCCAACCGTCACGGCCGACGCGAACGCCGCCATCAGCGCGGTCATCGCGGGCGCCGGCGTCAGCCTGACCAAGGCGGGGACCGGCACGCTCACGCTCTCCGGAGCCAACACCTACAGCGGTGGCACCGTCATCAACGCGGGCGCGATCAGCGTCGGCAATGCCAGCGCCTTCGGGACGGGTGCGCTGACCCTCGCCGCGTCGGGTACGGTCATCGCCGGCAGCGCGTTCAATCTCGCCTCGGCGGACGGCAATGCCGGCAGGACCGACTTGAACGTGAGCGGAAATGCGGCGTTCTCGAACAACGTGACTCTCACCGGCGGCACGAGCTATCTGCTGGGCCTGTCCATCGGCGGGGCCGGGACGCTGACCTATGGCGGCGTGGTGACGGCGTACAACGGGCGCATGGATTTGAAGGGCACGGTCACGTTGATCCTGGCGACCGGCGCGTCCATCAGCCTGACGGGCAGCAACGGCAATCAGGTGCTGTTCTCCGGTCCCGGCGCCACGCTGATTCTTGCCGGCGGCTCGTTTGCCTGCACGGGCAACAACGGGACGACCGCCAGTTATCTGGGGAATCTTACGATGAACTCCGGCACGGCGTCCATGGGCGGAGCCTTGTCGACCCAAATCGCGCTGAACGCCAATGCCACGGTGAACCTGAACGGCGGCACGTTGTCGGTGCAAGGCATCTCGGGCGCTGCCTCGAACACCCTCAACTTCAACGGCGGCACGCTCAAGGCGCTCGCCTCGAACGCCAACTTCCTGTCACCGCTCATCGCCGCCAATGTGCAGGCGGGCGGGGCCGTCGTGGACACCGGCGCATTCAACCCCGCCATCGCCGGCGTTCTGGCGCACGATGCGGCCCTGGGCGCCACGGCCGACGGCGGGTTGACCAAGCTGGGATCCGGCACACTGACGCTCAGCGGGACCAGCACATACACCGGCGCCACGACCGTCAACGCCGGCAAGCTGGTGGTCAACGGCTCGCTGGCCGGCGGCGTGACAGTGGCGGGCGGCGTGCTCGCCGGCTCCGGATCCGCGGGCGCGACCGCCGTCGCGGCCGGCGGCACCGTCGAAGGCGGTAATAGCGGCAGCGGCACGCTGACGCTCGCCAGCCTGACGTACGCCGGCGCCGGCAAGGTCCAGGGCTACCTCGGGGCGGCCACGCCCATCGCCGTCACCGGGCAGGTGACGCCAAACGGCGGCCCCGGATCCGTCACCGTCGTGCCGCTGAACCTGCCGGCCGACGGCACGTACCACTTCCTTTCCTACGGCGCGGGGACCGATCCGTTCGGCGCCTTGCAGTTCGCCGTCCCCACCCGCGGCATGACCCTGGTGGACAACGCCGCCAGCAACGTTATCGACATTGCCATCCACACCGGCGCCTATCCCATCTGGACCGGTGCGTTGAGCGGCGAATGGAGCACCAACGCCCTGGCGTCGCCCAAGAACTGGGTGCTCAACACGGGCGGCGAAGCCGATTTCATGGCCCTCGACGCGGTCCGTTTCGACGATGCGCACGGCCTGGTCACGAACGTGCAGGTGGCGGCCGTGGTGCGCCCGGACAGCGTCACCGTGCGGACGACCAACGCGTACATCTTCGCCGGCCAGCCCATCGTGTCCGCCGGCGCGCTCGTCAAGGAGGGCAGCGGTACGCTGCGCCTGGCCGCGAGCAACACCTTCGCCCGGGTGGACGTCCGCGGCGGTACGCTCGCGCTGGGCGCCGGCGGCGCGACCGGCTGGGTGCGCGCGGGCGGCGCGCTGTCGCTCTCCAACGGCACGACGCTGGTTGTCGACCGCTCCAACGCGGCGACGACCGACTTCACCACGACCGGGCCGGGCGGGTTCAAGAAGGCGGGCGCGGGCACGCTCAACGTCGTCACCCAGCTGCGGCACGGCGGCGACACGGTGATCAGCAGCGGCACGCTACGTCTCGACTCCGGCGCCTTCAGCGGCGGCCTGGGCGCGGGGACCGGCCGCATTGTGCTCGGCGACGCCGACACGGGCGTGCACGAGGCGCGGCTGGCTGTGTGGGGCTACTACCCGTGGCCGCCGCCCCCCAACTACTTCGTCCAACCGATCCTGGTGGCGGCCGGCCCCGTCGACCGCCTGGTCATCGCCCGCAACGGCGGGACGTTCGCCGGCATCGTCAGCGGCACGGTGACACTGAACAACAACGTCGTGCTCCGCAACGACGGCGGCGACCGCCTGTCCGTCGACGGCCTGATCACCGGCACGGGCAACATCTTCATCGAGGGCAACCGCGTGAACTTCGGCGGGGCGACGAACGACTTCGTCGGTGACGTCACCATCATGCCCGGCGGCGTGCTGCAGTTGAACGGCAACCGGAGCGTGCCGCTGACCGCGGCCGTCACCGTCAATGGCACGCTGCAGATCAACGCCAACCAGGCCACGGCCCCCTCGTTCAACGGCCTGAACGGCGCGGGCGTCGTCAACTCCCCCTACGGCGGCGGCCAGGCCGTGCTGACGGTTGGCGCCGGCAACGGCAACGGCGCTTTCGCGGGCGGGGTCCAGGGCAATCTCGCCCTCACCAAGGCCGGCACGGGCACGCAGACGCTCAGCGGCGCCAACAGCCACACCGGGCCGACCACGGTCAGCGCCGGCACGCTCAGGCTCGGCGCCCCGGGCACGCTGGGCAGCGCCCACGCCATCCGGCTGGCGGGCGGCACGCTGGACATGGGCGACAGCGCGAACGGCGTCGGCACGCTCGACGTGACGGCCGCGAGCGCGCTCCGCCTGGGCGCCGGCGCGCTGGCCTTCGCCGACAGCAGCGCGCTCGCGTGGGCAGGCAGCTTGAACCTGGAGGGGCGGCTGGGACCGACCACGCTGCGCGTCGGCACGAACGCGGCGGGCCTGACCCCCGCACAGCTCGCGCGCATCCGCTGCGGCGGCTGCGATGTCTCGCTGACCGCGGAAGGTTACCTGCAGGCGGCCAGCGGCATGCTCCTGATCGTGCGGTGAGGGGGAACTGATAACCGAAATGAGGACCCGACCATGAGGACGAGGTTTGATTCTGTTCCGCCGCGCAGTTGGCGTTCACGCTTCAGCTTGACGGTGATAAACCTCCGACCACGATGCACGGACGGTATCGTCATTGCTTGCTATTTTCGCTTCGGCAGCACCTCTCGGCGGCTTTGGAGTTTCTTGATGCTCTCCGCCGGCGGCAGATCTTCCTGCATGGTGCCAACCAGTTCCCGAATGGTTTGACGCACCTTGGCTCCAACTTCGCGGTGCGTACGGTTCGCGTTGTCCTTGCCTTTCACGCGATCTCGCCTCAGTTTCTCCTCCGTTTGCGTGGCGCGGAACAGATTGGCGGCCAATTCCGTACTACCCATGTGGTCGAGGATTTGCTGGCCTTTCTTCAACCCTTTGCGCCGGTGGATACCATCCGCCGTCAACCCGTCGTAGAGACCCATGTAGCCGTGATTCTGAAAGATCGCGTAATCGAACGGTTCGACGACGCCCGCGCCCCTGGCGGCATCGGCAAGTTGTACGTTGTGACGGCGCATCTCGCCGCGCAGAAGCAAACGACGTTCGTCCTCAACCGCTTGATCTGTCAGTTCCTGCCGCCGAGTCTGGACGGCGAAGTACGTCTGGCCAATCGCCACGATGTCCTTGGCCGGATCGGCGTTCTGAACCACCAGGTAACAGGCATACCGGGATAGCAGCGTGACGGCCACCTCCCTCTTTCCGCCCTTCCCGATTCCGATCATTTCGGTGATGTCAACGAAATGATCCTCGACCCGCTGGCCGCTGTTGAAACAGGCCATCCGCGCCTTGCGCACCACCTGCTCGAAGTTCCGGTAATCCGTATATCCCAGCACCCCGGCAAAATCCCGGCTGGACCAGAACTCAATGCCCGCGTCATTCACCCGCTTGATTCGCTCGAACGGGGAACTGTGACCGCTCGACTTGCCGGACAGGTCCTTCTCTGAATCACCTGCCATGCTCACTTCCTTTCATGCTCATGCGCATTTCCACAAATGAGATTGTCAAGAGTCCGTTGGCCGTTCTCCTTGGTCACTTCGCCGCCTCCGTCGCGCCGGAGATGTCGCCTCACCTCACAAAGCCCGCACACCGTTTCGTCGATCTGGCGCTCCAAGGCCGCACCTTGTTGCGGGGGGCGGGCGTGAGTCCGCTGACGGCGGAGAACCAGAATCTGCCCGACCAAGCCAAGCAGACTCGCTGCAACTCATGCTGTGCCAGCCTGCTCAACGGTTTTGATGTCCTCCGCAGTCAACCCGTAAAGCTCATAGACCAGGCGGTTAATCTGTCCGTCGGTGGCGACAATCTCCCGCGCGATGGCGGTCTGATCGGAGGGAGTCCGGGTTGTTCGTTGCCTCGCGTGCAAGGCGAGCATGCGGTTCACCAGGTCGGTCATGCGCTCGCGGCGGAGTCGGTCTTCGCTGTTGCCGTCATCAAGCGGCCGAATGGGCACCTTCTCCATGTACTGATAGATCAGCCGGTAGCGGTACTTCCCCGCGCGAATGCCGAAGGGAATGCTGATATTGCTGATGGCGAACCAGAAGAGCCGGCTGTTCAGGATACCGAGAAGATAGGGATCGCCGGTGCCAAGACAGTAGCCTGTGTTTGCGAGGTAGTGGCTTCCTGTGTCGAGGCAGAAACGGGGTTCCTTGCAGATGTCGGGAAAGATGATCTTGGGTTCCTCGAATATCTCATAGTAGGCCACGTCATCCTGGATCTCGTACCACTGGTAGCGTCCTGGTTTGCGGCCCTTCTTGGCTGTCTTGTCGCGCTTCGGCGTCAGTTCCTCGCGCCATCGTGACAAATGCTCCATGACCGCCGGGTACTTCTCGATTTCCACACCCCGCCGCGCGAAGATCAACCATTGCTCTGGTTCGTTGAAGACGTAGCGGCGGATGTCCTCACCGCCCAGGAGGGGGTGAATCAACTCGCCGCTGCGTCCGTCGCGAGTTATCAGACTCTCCTTGGTCTGTGTGTCGATGACAAAAGCCTCGTTCAAGCCGCTCGTGACGCCGCGAAAGAACTTGCCCTTGACGTACTCGCCCAGCGGTTGACCCGCCTCCATGATCTTCTGAAAGACGCCCGCCTCCATGTCGGACTTGAGTGCCCAAGCCTGAGCCGAAAGGCGCTCGTGTGGAATGGTGAAGTGGTTTGCGGCGGCGTATTCGGTCAGATCGCGGATATCCAGCGAGGGAATGCGGGTGACCTCCACGCGGGGCGGTTGCCCGGCCTTCGCCAGCAACGGAATGCAGACGTAGGTGTCCTTTGCGCTGGCAAAGACCGGAAGGCCGCCGAAATCCATGATCCCGAGAACCGCCGCGTGCTGCTTCAACGCGCGGCGCAGGGGTTCCGCATAAGTGGCGCGAAGGAAACTGCTTGAGACGATAATCCCAAACCGTCCGCCTTCCCGGAGCAGGCGGACGCCGCGTTCCATGAAGAACGTGTAGAGGTCGGCAGTGCCGTCGAAGGCTTCGTACTGCCGGGAGAAGTAGTCCTTGAAGTCCGAAAGCGACTCCTGCCGCACATACGGCGGATTGCCGATAATCGCGTCGAATCCGCCGGCCGCCATGATCTCCGGGAATTCCGCCCGCCAGTCGAAGACATTGACGCGCAAACGCGCTTCGTCGTCAAGCAGTGTCATCTGCTCGCCTTCGTAGAAGTCGGGGCCGATCAGGGAGTTGCCGCACTTGATGTTGCCGCCAAGGTCCGGTAACGCGCGCTGGCGGAAGAGCTCAAACTGCTTGGTGATGCTCTCTTGCGATTCGCCCTCAAGCACCTTCAGGAGCAAGGAGAGTTTCGTCACCTCGACGGCTTGCGCGTCAATGTCCACGCCGAAGATGTTGTTCAGCAGGATGCGTTTGCGTTCCTCCGTCGTGAGTCGCCACGCCCCGCCGGAGGTCTGATAAAGTGGCACGGCCATCCTGGCCGTGGTCTTCACGGGCGGGACGCCCGTGCCACTTTGCAGATAGCAATCCCGGTGCCAGTCGAGCAGGTACTGAAACGCCTCGATGAGGAACGAGCCGGAACCGCAGGCCATATCGCAGAAGCGGAGTTTCGCGACTTGGCGGGGCGTCTTGCCTTCCAGCAGCGGCCCGATGGTCTGCCGCACGATGGTCTTGGTAATGAAGTCCGGCGTATAGAACACGCCGCCGGCCTTGCGGACTTCCGGCTTGTCCTCGACCTTGGCCTGGTGTCCGGCAGTCAACCGGATCACTTTGCCCAGGAAGCGCTCGTAGACCTGGCCCAGGATGTCGGCGGACAAGACGGAAAACTCGTAGGGGCTTTCCGGGTAGTAGAGATTGGCGAGGATGTCCCGCAGAACCTTGTCGTCAAGGTTCAGCTTCAGCGTCAACTCGTCCGGCGCTTCGGGCCGGTCCTTCTCCCGCTCGAAGTGGAACAGGCCGGAGTTGTAGCGTTCGTCCGCCCGCTGGAAGAACTCGCAGAGGCGGGGATAGCAGCGCTCGCCGTTGCGCAACGTCATCAGTCGGCCGTAGGGTTCGACGCCCCGGTCCTCGCAGATCCGCAGAAAGATGATCCGGTCAATGGTGCACTGAACGGCGAAGTTCAACTCCCGTTGCGACAAGTCGGGATTTCGCAAGGCGACGTTCCGGGCAAGCAGATCCCGCCAGCGTTCGATCTCCTCAAGGAAGGCGTCGTCAACGCCGGCCGTGCCCCGCTTGCCTTTGATGCCCTCGGCGAACTTGTCGAACGAGCCTTTCAGCACGGCCTCGCGGGAGAAGATCGCGGCCATGTCGTCCCACTTCTCGGCGTACTGCCCCGAATGCAGATACATGACGCGACCGACCGCCGCTGCATCGTTCTTGGTGGGTTTGACGCGGCAGTCATAGACGGCGAACTCCTCGAAGTCGGTCAAGATGCTCAAGGGGAGTTTGGCCGACCAGCCATAGCGCCGGAGTTGGTAAGCGGGGTGCGGCGAGTCCTTGATGTTCACGGACGGCTTCTTGCACTCGACAAAGAACTTGCGGACGCCGCCGATTCGGAAGCAGGAATCCGGGGCCTCCGTCGCGCCGCCGATCTTCAAGGCTTCCTCGTGGATCACGTCCTTGTAAGCCTCGGCATAACCCTGCTCGTTGTGCACATCCCAGCCAAGGGCCTTGAAAAACGGGTCAATGAACTCGACCCGGATTTCCGTCTCCTTGTACTGACCGGACTCGTACGCTTCGCGCTGCGCGTCGTAGCGCTCAAGCAGGCGCTCTATCTCTTGTGGAACAGCCATTTCTACCTCATCAATCTGCCGCCGCATTATAGCCGGAGACCTTCCGATTGCGAGAATGTTCCGGTGAGTGCAGTTTTATACCGGCACGATCATACCAGTAAAACGACGATATTCTGCGGGACAGGGCATGGGCGGTAGGCTAGGTTGTTTGCTGCGGCAACAAGCGAAGGAGCATCCACTTATGCGCAGAATACTTGCCTTGATCGCGGGCCTGGCCGTGGGCGTCGGCGCCCGGGCCGAAATCACGCCCTTGGCCCATTACAACCTCAGCGGCGCTGGCGGCATTCGCGACACGGCCGCGCCCGAGACGTGGAAGAGCGGCGTCCCCGGCGGCCCGGAGCTCGCGCGCCGCGGCGCCCCGCGCATCATGTCGAACGGCCCCGCCTGCCGCCGCCAGGTCTACGACTCCTCGGTCAAGTTCGAGGCGGACGACCAGTGCTACCAGGGGCCACAGCCGCTCGCGCAGGGCGAGCGCTGGGTGCTGGAGGCGTGGGTCTACGCGGCGCGGGCCAACGATCCCGGCCATCACACGGTCGTCGCCAACGGCCATGGGGGCATCGGGTTCCTCCTCTGCCAGAAGGACCGGAGCTGGAACCTGCTCGCCGGCGGCATCGGCGACTACCCGCTCGGCGAGGTGCAGCCAGAGACGTGGACCCACCTTGCGCTCGTCCGCAACGGCGGCAGAACCGTGGCCTACGTCAACGGGAAGAGCGTGGCGACCCCGCTGCCCGCCGTGGGCGGGGGCGTGCCCAACTTCAGCATCGGCGCCACGTCTCCGGGCAAAGAGCCGTTTCACGGCTGGATCGCCGAGGTGCGGTACGCGACCTTCGAGCCCGGCCAGTTCGATCCCGCCGCCGATTTCCTGATGGACAACGAGCAGCTCAAGGCCGTCAACGCGGCGGAGCAGGCCGCGCGGACGGCGCCGGTGACGGCCATCCTGAAGACCCCCGGCATCAAGGCCGTGGCCGCCTTCGACGAGCAGCCCGCCGCGGCGGACTGGCTGATCGAACCGCCCGCCACGCCGGCCTCCGTGCAGGTGCTGCCGGGCCCGCGGAACCGGAGCGCGCAGATCATGCTGGCCAACGGGCTCGTCAGCCGGACGTTCCTGGTCACGGACGGCAACTTGGGGTGCATCAGCCTGCGCCGCAGCGACAAGGATATCGAGTTCGTCCGCGCCCTTAAGCCCGAGGCGCGGGTGCGCATCAACGACGGCGGCTGGACCGAGATCGGCGGACTCACCGGCGCACCCGACCAGGCCTTCATCGCGCCGGAGTGGCTGGACGGGCTGACCGCCCGGCCGGGCGCGTTCCGGCTGGCGGGGATGAGCGTCGGGCCAACGGTGAAGCCGTACGCCTGGCAGCCCAAGTGCAATGCCCCCCCCACCCCCTGGCCCGCCGCCGGCCGCCGTGTGACGTTCCACTTCACCGCGCCCCCGGGCGCCGCGGCGCCGCTCAAGGACCTCGCGGTGGATGTCCTCTACGAGATCTACGACGGCCTGCCGGTCATCATGAAGACGTTCACCGCGCGCAACGGGGGCACTGCCGAGATCGTGATAACCCAGTTCGAGGGCGAGCACCTGGCGGTCCAGCCCACCGTCTCCCGCATGCTCCACGTGGAGAGCGACTACTCCTGCGCGGCGATCAACTGGACGGAGCTGTCGAGCGGCCTCGGCATCCACGCGGGCGGCGGTCGAGCAGCGTTCAAGGACTACTACATGGGCGGGGGCACGACCCGCTTCCTCCGCGACCCGGAATGGGGCTCCTGCGCCACCCTGAATCCCGCCGAGGATCTGTTTCTCGACAACCCCGAGAACGCCCTCCTGCTGAGCCGTCCCTCCGTCGGCCCCGCTTGGACGGTCGCCCCCGGCGAGTCCTTCGACGCCTTCCGCACCTATGAAATCCTCAACGACACCACGGAGCGGGAGCGGTACCACCTCGCCCAGCGCCGCTTCTACAAGAAGCTCGCGCCCCAGACCACCGAGCACCAGTTCGAAGTGCACGCTCCGCACTCGCGCGACATCGGCACGCTCGGGCCGCTCATCGACCAGATGGCCGAGGTCGGGTTCGAAACGTTGCAGGCGCCGGAGCACCCCGGCAGCTTCAATTACGCGGACACGTCGGACGGCAACATCGGCGCGATGAAGATCATCTGCGACTACGCCAGGAAGAAAGGCATCCGCGTCGGCGCCTACCAGCTCGTCATCGCCTCGCAGGGCGGCTGGGGCGCGGGGAACAACTGCATCGATCCGGTCAGCAAGAGCCCGGGCAGCATGTTCGGGCAAAGCGTCTGCGCCGCCAGCGCATGGGCCGACATGTATTACTCGAACATGTGGGTCACCATCGAGCGCGCCGGCATGGGCGCGTTCAAGCCCGACGGCCCGTACCATGGAGACTGCTGCGCGGCCACGAACCACCCGCACCACAAGGGGCTCGCGGACAGCCAGTGGGCGCAGTGGAAGTGGATGTGCAAGGTGCTGGCCGAGGGGCAGCGCCGGAATCTCTACCTGACCATTCCCGACTACTACGTGCTGAACGGCCAGGCCTGCACGGGCATGGGCTATCGCGAAGCGACGGACAACATCGATATCGTCCTGCAAACGGTGATCTACCGCCAGTACATCTTCGACGGCACGTGGCACAAGACAGCCGGCATGGGCTGGGTGAACCTCAACACCGAGGTGCTGCACGGCGGGATGGAGCGGAACCTCGACAAGTACGAGCGGGCGCTGTTCGTCATGCTCTCCTCCGGGGCGCAGGTGTGGGTGCGCGGCCACCGACTCTACGACGGCCCGCAAAGCCGGGCCATGCTGAAGAAGTGGCTGGAGTGGTACCGCCGGTACCGCGCGGTCATCCAGGGCGACCTCATTCACCTGAAACGCCCCGACGGCCGGGGGCTGGATTACACGCTCCACGTCAACCCCGCCGGCCGGGAGAAGGGCCTGCTGCTCGTGTTCAACCCCCTCGACCAACCGGTGAGCCGGACGCTCGACGTCCCGCTGTACTACACCGGCCTGACGGACAAGGCGCAGATCCGCGAACAGGAAGGCCCGTCGAAAACCTACCGGCTCGATCACGGGTTCGCCGCAAAGGTGCCGGTTACGATCCAGCCCAACGGCTACACCTGGCTGGTCGTGGAATGATGGCGGCGAAGGAGTTGCGCGCGACCGGGAGCATAAGCCTGGTGGTTGCGTTCCTGCTGCTGGCGCGGGCCGGGTTGGCGATGCTCGACCCGGCCACGGACAAGCCCGGCGAGGAGTGGTGCTACCTCGCCAAGTCCACGACCGTTATCGGGGTGCCGTACCAGCCGGATGTCACACAGATCACCTTCGATGGCGCGGTCTTCACGCGCCACGCCGAGCTGTGCTTCTTTTACGGCACCAACGCTGTGCCCCTGCTGGCCCGCGGCAAGACGTTTCTCGAGGGGTGGCTGCCGGTCGTGCAGTATGCGTGGCGCGACGGCGACATCGCCTATGACATCGAGTACTTCTGCGCGCCGCTGGCGGGCGAGACCGCGAGCAACACGGTCAACTTCATCCAGCTGCGCATGCGCAACACCGGGCCCCGGCCGGCGACCGGCGCCCTGGCGGCCGCCCTGCGCCATTCGGGCGGGGACTGCCGCAACGGCGGCTCGCCGTTCTCCGGGGAGTGGCGCTACGAGATGACGGAGTCGGAGGTGCGCCGCGACGGGAAGCTCGTCTACACGTTCGCGCCCCGTGCGGATCGCGAGGCGCTGCCGGGCGTGGCGTATGCAGAGCCGTTTGCCGGCAAGGAGAGAGCCATCTCCGCCCGCACGGCCTGCTGCCTGGCCCGCTACCGGCGCGAACTGCAGCCGGGCGCGGCACTGACCGCGACATTCAAGATGCCGCGCGTGCCGGTGGCCGACGCGGCGTTCAACGCGAAGGTGGCCGCGGCGGACTATGCGACATACCGGGCGGAAACTGTTGCGTACTGGACGACGCTGTTTCAAAGCACGCCGGTAATCGAACTGCCGGAAAGGCGGTTTCAGGATGCCTACCGGGCGAGCCTCGTGCACCTCGTGCTTGGCACCCGCACCCGGGGTGCCGGCAAACGCAGCCAGACCGACGGCCTCCCCTACCCGGATTTCTTCCTCACCTCCGCCCCGGAAATGACCATGATGTACCTGGTGTCCGGCCTGCCGGCGTTCGCCACCGAACTGATCGTGCCGGGCGCCATCGCGCAGCAACAGGCTGACGGCCTCTACTTCGATCGCGCGGTCTCCCAGGGCCGGATCATCCCGGCCACCCAGGGCCATATTCTCTACTCGATTGCCCAGGCGGTGCTGTTCACGCAGGACAAGGCCTTCGCGGAGGGAATCTACCCGAGCCTGCAAAAGGGCGTCGCCTTCATCGCCAACACGACCGCGGCCAGCGCCCACGGGCTGCTGCCGCGCTGCTGGCCCTACGACGCCGAGATGATCGACGGCCATTACACCGGGCAGAATATGTTCGCGCTGATGGGCCTGCGCCATGCGGTGCGCGTTGCCCGCTTCCTCGGCAGAACCGAGGATGCCGCCGCATGGACGCGACTCGCGGAACAGTATGAAACCAGCCTGCTCAAGGGCATCGCCGCGTCCGCCAAGCCTGACGGATACGTGCCGACCGGCCTGTACGCGTACACCATCGGGAAAGCCTCCAGTCGCCCGAACTGGGAGGACTGCATGTACGATGCCGACTGGGAGAACATGATTCTCGCCTGGCCGACCGAAGTGCTCGCGCCGAGCGACCCGCGCGTCCGGGGGACGCTCGCCCGCGTCCGCAAGGATTACGCGGAGGGCATCATGACCTACCGGCATGGCTTGTTCCTGCACCAGTACATCACCTCGAACATGATCGGGCAGTACCTCGCGCTGGGCGACACCTACACCGCGCTCAAGGATTTCTACCACCAGCTCCTCCACAGCGGCCCGACCCACGAGAGCTTCGAGAACCTGGTCAAACCCTGGGCTGACCGCATGGTGGACCCGGGCTGCCCGCCCCCGCACGTCTGGGGGACCTGCAAGCAAGGGCTGACGGTCCGCAACTTCCTGCTCATGGAAGTCGGCGGCAAGTGCGGACTCGAACCGGGCCAGCGCGAGCTCTGGCTCTTCCACGCGCTCTCTCCCGCCTGGGTCAAGCCCGGGGAGCACGTCGCCATCCGAAACGCCCCGACCGAATTCGGCACGGTTTCCGCCGCGATGCGCTTCGACGCGTCCGGCGCGCAGGTCAGCCTGGCCGGCCGGTTTCACGAACAGCCCGCGGCCGTCCGCCTCCGCCTGCCGTACTTCAAGGAACTCGTCAGCTTCACAACCGACGCAAAGCAGTCCCGGCAGGACGGCGACTGCCTCGTCGTCAGCCCCGATGCGACGAAGCTCGCCATCGACTGGCGCGACAAGCCCGGCGCCAACCTGCACACGGTCGAGAACATCCTGACCGATTACCGGTCGGCCAACCGTTTCAGGGGCGTCAGCGGCGGCAAGGCTGTCATCGAGCCCGGCCAGCCGTTCCTCCTCGACAGCGAGCGGAGCGACGCGCCGCAACCGCTGAGCTTCGAGCTCGTGCGCGAAACGTTCCTGCACGAATACCGGCGGCTCGCAGCCGGGTCGGGCAAGCTCATCACCGTCCACGCGCCGGGCCTGGAGGCTCCCGGCCGGCCCGTGCCGGCGGCGAACGGCTGGCTGCTCAGCGCGTCCGCCAGCCTGCCCGATCACGGCCCGGCACTGGCGGCGGACGGCCAAATCACGCTCGACTCGAGCTGGCAGGCCGACCCGTACCCGCAATGGCTCAAGCTCGACCTCGCGAAGCCGGTTCCACTCAAGGGCCTTCACGTCTGGCCGTACTGGGGCGGTGGCCGGTACTACCGTTACAGCGTGGAAGTCTCCGCCGACGGCAAAACCTGGGAGCAAGTCGGCGACAAGCTCGCCAACACCGCGCCGGCCACCGCGGCGGGCGACGCCTTCGCGTTCACGGCGCGCGTGGTCCGGTACATCCGCGTGAACATGCTCTACCACAGTCTCAACCCCGGCGTGCATATCGTCGAAGTCAAAGTCAGCGAGACGAACAGTCCTTGAATGGAGGCCCTTGCCCGGCATCCGCTTGTACAAATCACACCATGAAAACATTCGCCTCACTTCTCTGCATCGCCATCGCCGGTACCGCGGTCGCAGCGGAACAGAAGCCGAACATCATCTTCATCCTCGCCGATGATTTGGGGTGGAAGGATGTGGGATATGCCGGTAGCACGTTCTATCGCACGCCCAACATCGACCGCCTCGCCCGCGAGGGGATGCGCTTTGAGCAGGCGTATTCGGCGGCGTGCGTTTGCAGTCCTTCACGCGGCGCGATCTATTCCGGGAAGAATCCCGCGCGCACGGGATTGACGTGTGTGTTCAACAGTCCAGGCAAGCCGGACGATGTCTGGGCGCGATGGGGCGCGATAGGGCCCGGCTCTCAGAATCTGCCAGCCCTTCAACGCTGGTCGTTGCCGCGTAGCGAGCGCACCTTTGGCGAAGTCTTGTCGAAGGCCGGTTACGCTACGGCGTTCTTGGGCAAATGGCATTGCGGCGAATTCCCCGGCTATGAGCCGGATGAACGCGGCTGGCAAGTCGCCAAAGGTTGCCGGGTCGAAAAGGCTGGCGGCGGCACGAAAGGACATTGGGGTGAGAGTTATCCCTCACTCGATTGCCTGGCGAACCTGCCCGGTCTCAAACCGCGCGACTATCTGGCCGATGTGCTGACCGAGGAAGCCGTCCAGTTCATCCACGGGAACAAGAGCAAGCCGTTTCACCTGGTGCTGTCCCACTATCTTGTGCACGCGCCGTTACAGGCGAAACCCGGCATGGCCGAACCTTACACGCACATCGCCAAAACCGACCAACGCAATCCCACCTACGCGGCCATGATCGAAAGCCTCGACCAAAGCGTCGGACGCGTCCTCAAGACGCTTGAAGACGAAGGTGTCGCGGACAACACGCTGGTGGTGTTCACCTCCGACAACGGCGGCCTCGCCGGTATCGGTTCGATGCACATCACATCCAACTATCCGCTGATGGGCGGCAAGTCGTTTCCGTTCGAGGCGGGAATGCGCGTTCCACTGGCGATGCGTTGGCCCGCCCGGATCAAGGCGGGAACGGCTTGCTCGGAGCGCGTCGTAGGGATGGATTTCTACCCGACATTCTTGGAGGCAGCCGGATTGCGGCTGCTGCCGGACCAACACAGGGACGGCCTCAGCCTCCTGCCGGTCATGACCGGGACGGGGCACTTGCCGTCGCGTCCGTTAGTGTTCCATTTTCCGCACTACACCCACGCCACAGGCCCGAACTCCGCGTTAATCGAAGATAACTGGAAGCTCATCCGTTTCTACAACGACCGGCAAGGCCGCTTCCTCCTGTTCAACCTCGCCGCCGATCCGAACGAACTCCGCGACATCTCCACGTTGGAACCCGACAAAGTCCGCACTCTCGACGCACAACTCACCGGTCTGCTGACAGCCATGCAGGCGAAACTGCCGGAGCCCAATCCCGCCTTTGATCCCACGAAGCCGGGCGTCGGCACACGTAAATCCACCCTTGATCTTGCCACCAAAGAACGCCAACAGCGCGAATCCTGGCTGCGCGCCATCCAGGCCCCGGCCAGGTGAAGAATGACTGGAGCTTCTTCGAGAAATATCGCGAAGAACTCATAACACGAAGCAGACAACAGAAAGTGAAGCCCCCGCGTGAAACTGATCTCTCTGATGGTAGTCGCAGTCGTCTCGCTGAGTACCGCTGTGTTCGCCGGTCCTGATCAGGGCGCACAGAAACTCATCGAGCGGCTGCTGCCAAAACACGCCAGCCAATTCGTCTGCGAAACCATCCCGGCCGACAACGGCAAGGATGTGTTCGAGATAGAGTCGAAGGACGGCAAAGTCGTGCTGCGCGGCAACTCGCCGCTGTCGGTGGCGGTCGGGTTGAACTGGTACCTGAAGTACCACTGCCATTGCAGCGTCTCGCTCAACGGCAGCAATCTGGACCTCCCCACAAGATTGCCGGTGGTGGAGAAGAAGATCCGCCTGGCCGGCTGGGCGAAGTCGCGCTATCTCTTCAATTACTGCACCTTCGGCTACTCGATGCCGTGGTGGGACTGGTCTCAGTGGGAGGCCTGCATCGACTGGATGGCGCTGAACGGCGTCAACCAGCCGCTCGCCGTCACCGGGCAGGAGGCGGTCTGGCAGGCGGTGTGCCGGCGCTTTGGGATGACCGATGCGGAGATCGAGGCGTTCCTCGCCGGGCCGCCGTACCTGCCGTTCCAGTGGATGGGCTGCCTCGACGGCCACGGCGGGCCGCTGCCGAAGAACTGGATTCCACAGCATATGGAACTCGAGCAGAAGATCCTCGCCCGCGAGCGCGAACTGGGCATGACGCCGGTGCTGCAGGGCTTCACCGGCCACGTGCCCGAGGCGCTGCTGAAGAAGTTCCCGGAGACCAAGGCGCAGAAGATCCGCTGGATCGAATGGAACACGTGGATGCTCGACCCGACCAGCCCGCTCTTCCAGAAGATCGGCGCGGCGCTCATCGAGGAACAGACCAGGCTGTTCGGCTCTGACCACCTCTACGCCGCCGATTCGTTCATCGAGATGGAGCCGCCGAGCGGAGACCTGGAGTACCTCGCGAAGCTCGGGCGCGCGATCTTCGACGGCATGGCGAAGACGGACTCGGAGGCGGTCTGGCTGCTGCAGGGCTGGACCTTCATGAACCAGGCCCGTTTCTGGAAGCAGGACCGGATCAAGGCCTTCCTCGATGCGGTTCCGGACGAGCACCTGCAGGTTCTCGATCTCTTCTGCGAGAGCAAACCGGTCTGGAACACGACGCAGGGATTCTACGGGAAGCCGTGGGTCTGGAACTTTGTCTACAACTTCGGCAACAACACCTGCATCGGCGGGTCCGGCCCCTTGACGAGATTCAACGACCTGGCCGCCGCGCGCCGCGACCCGCAGGGGCAGAGACTCCGCGGGGTGGGACTGATGATGGAGGGCTTCAGCCACAACCCGCTGCTGTACGACCTCATGTTCGAACTGGCCTGGCGCGACAACGTGGAGCTCAAGACGTGGGTGCAGGACTACACCCGATTCCGCTACGGGAAACCGAATGCAGACGCGCAGGCGGCCTGGGAAGCGCTGCGCACGGGTCCCTACCAGCGCGGGGGCGGCTGGACGGCGAGGACGGTGGTCACGGCCTTCCCGGCCATCGGGCACGGTGACCCGCGACACTCTGCGGCCCGTCCGTGCCGGCTCTTGTTGCGCGCGCAAGACGAACTGGGCAGGACCGCGACGTACCGGCACGACTTGGTCAACGTCACCCGGCAGGCCCTCTCGGACCATGGCGGCCAGCTCCATCAGCAGGCGGCGGCCGCTGTTGCGGCCAGGGATGCGGCCGCCTTCCGACAAGCCTCCGGCGAGTTTCTCCAGCTGATCCGCGACCTCGATGAACTGCTGGCCACCAGCGACCAGTTCCTGCTCGGCGGGTGGCTTGAAGACGCCAAACGCTGGGGCGCGACCGACGCCGAACGCGCGAAGCTCGAGTGGAACGCCCGCCGCGTGCTGACGCTCTGGGGCACGGGCGCCGCGCTGCGCGATTACGCCTGGAAGGAATGGTCGGGCCTGCTGACCGGCTTCTACGGCAGGCGCTGGGAGATCTTCTTCCGGCGCCAGCAGGAAGCGCTGGATTCGGGGAAGCCCTTCGACCAGGCCGCCTGCAAGGCCGAGCTGTACGACTTCGAGAACGCGTGGGCCAATCAGCGCGAAACCTATCCAGCCAAGCCGGCCGGTGACAGCATCGCCGTCGCCCAGCGCCTGTTCGACAAGTACCTGGCCGGCGCCCCGGCGCACGAGAGCCTCACCACCGGCAAACCGGTCACATGCTCCTTCGCCCTGCCGGGCATGGAGGCCGAGTTGGCCAACGATGGCGTGATCGACACGGAAAGCTACTGGGGCACGGATATCTCAAAAGACAAGGCCGCGTGGTGGCAGGTCGATTTCGGGAAGCCGACGAAGGTCGGGCGCGTCGTCGTGGTCGGCTACTTCGGCGACAGCCGGCACTACGGCTTCACCGTGGAGGGCTCGCTCGACGGCGCGACGTGGGACATGCTCGCCGACCGCCGCGGCAACACCGCGCCGTCCACGCGCGACGGCTACACGTCCGCGTGCGCGCCGCGCGAGATCCGGTATCTCCGCGTCACCGTGACCGGCAACTCCGCCAACACCGGCCGCCACCTGGTCGAAGTGCTGGCCTTTGAGAGATGAAGGCAGCGAGACGTTCTGGCGGCGTGGGCGCCGGCCTGCGAGCACAACATCGACCCCCTCGCCGCCATCCTTGATTGGCGCACGCAGGGAGGCTGTGGATGATCGTCTCGGAGCACCACTCGCCGCAAGACTGACAACAGCAAGATCGTGCCCGTCAGGCTTGCCGTTGCAGGCTGTGAACATCCAACCCAAGCGCCGTGCCGTCGCCGCGGCGCAGCGACGTGAAGCCGGACTCATAGAGCAGCTTACGGCAGACTGCCAAGTCTGCCCCGCGGTGACCGGTTGTATCGCGCTCCACATCCCGGGGATTGGCCCCGGTCTCGGCGTAGACCGTATTCGCGCCGGCCGCCAAGCCAAGCAGATTGGGCTCGTGAACGGCGATGCTTTGCGTCTCGGAACATCCCAACGTCGCAAGCGTCACGACCGCGACAACCTGGGCCAGACGACGCTCCGTAATCTGTCCACGATGGGCCAGCGGGGCTCCCGGTAGATAGACCCGTCGCATCGCCGCGTGCTGAAAACAACCATGTTCGATGCCCAGGAAGAGTTGCTCGGCCACTTCCTCGGCGCTGTGCTCGGGGCCAATTGGTTCGCAGCAGTAGTAGAAGTCAAGTCCGGCGTCCCTGATGACCCGGAACGTGGCTTTGCGGGTTACGGGATCGAGCGACGTGTCCGTGCCTTCGCGCAGGCGACATACATGATACGCACCGGTCACACCGGCCTCTTTGAGTTGTCTGGCCATCGACAGGTTGAAGTCCCCAATGTTGACCACGATCTGCGTGTGGGCAGGCAGTTCAGCGCGAACAGCCGCGACGACCTGCAGCAGCCAGTCGAGATCGAACTCGTGCATCGTCATGAGGAACAAGGCGTACAAATCGCCGCCATCGGCAAAGGCGTGAGCGCGCTGCCGAATCTCGTCCAGCGACAGACGGCTGGTTGGCAGGGATGTGTGGCCCTTGCCGAAGACACAGAAGCCGCAGTTGCCCGGACAGGGGGCGGTCTCGACACCGATCTGCCCCAGGAGCATCCCCGTGTTGCGGAAACGTCGGCGCGCCACAACATCGGCAACGGCCTTGATGGCCGCCGCCTCAAGGGAATCCTCGGGCAGTGTCAGCAGATGGACGCATTCCTCTTTGCTGGGGGCACAGCCTCCCAGCGCCCTGTCGAGAATCGTCTGGAGCCTTGTTGCCAGTCTCACTGGTCTGCTCCTGTGCATGGCAGAACCGCTACTTTCCCTGCGAAGTTCATCTCTCGTCCTTCCTGCGAGGCTGTTTACTGAGGACGCACACCTTACTGGCGCTCGCCAGCAGAGCACCCACGGCGCTGTAATACTCGCCCAGCGTCTGCACCCAACGCTGAAGGCAGTCGGTCCCAGAATGCGTCAGGCGATAGAGCCGCCGGTCCGGCCCGACTTCCGAAGACTCCCACTCGCCGACAACCAAGCCGCGCCGCTCCATTGTCTTGAGCGTTCTGTACAACCCTGTTGTGTCCACTTTGCCGTCCCTGACAACGGGCATTCGCGCGAGTTCCTCCGCGATGCGGTAACCGTACAGTGGCCCTCGCACCAGCGTCGTCAGGGTAGCCGGTTGCACGAGCTTATTCAGCGTCGCACCGCTGCATGGGCAGCGAGTAGCTTGCATGGTGATGTCTCCGCTATAGGATTAGATCTGATAGCAGTGACTCTACGAGAGAGGCGCGGCGGGGTCAATGACGTTTGCATGGCGAGCAGTCCGACCGACGACGCGTCCGAAACCGCCCGAAAAACTACCGGAATAACTGCTTGCACACCGCCCATTATCTGACGTATTGTTCCTACATCGTAATCATTACGAGAGGATTGGCTTCAGGTGCTGACCCACGAACAGGTCGAGAAACGCGTGGCGGACTTCGTGGAGGTCTGTCGCCGTCAGGGTGTCAAGGCAACCCACCAGCGGACGGAGGTACTCCGGGAACTGGCTGAGTCCGAAGAACACCCTGACGCCGAGACCGTCCATGCCCGCGTGCGACAGCGCATCCCGGCCATCTCGGTGGATACCGTCTATCGGACACTGAGACTGCTGGAGGACAAGGGCGTCATCGCCCGCGTGGGCTCCGTGCGGGATAGAGCCCGGTTTGACGCCAACATGGACCGCCATCATCACTTCGTCTGCACGGCATGCGGACTGATCGGCGACTTCCAAAGCACGGCGCTCGACCGCTTCTCGGTTCCGCCTGAAGTGCGCGAAATGGGCAGCGTGGACAGGGTCTATGTCGAGTTGCGAGGGCGTTGCCAGCAGTGTCAACGGAAAGCGAACGAGACTGAAACACGATAGCGCCTTAACCGCCTGGAACGGCGAAGAAGAACAAGATATTCCTGCCCTCTCCCACTGGGAGAGGGACGGGGTGAGGGTTGTGGGCAAAGCCCACATTA
>CAYOBW010000052.1:0-31901 GCA_964402115.1 uncultured Victivallales bacterium | reverse complement strand
CCTATCCGGGTCAACACCCGACAGATCTCAGTGGGATAAGATGCGTTTGCCCTGCGGGAGAGCGGAAACCAGTTGTGTCGGGTCGTTCTCTCAAGTATGATCACACACGTTTAGCTCGGGCTGCTCACTAGATGCTGCGGCGGGAGCCTGACTTCTGCCCACATCGTGGGAGCATGGCGGCCTTCTCAGCGGGGGGTGCACATGCAGCGGAAACGACGTCTTCTGCAAGTCCTTGTTTTGACGGCATGCCTCACCCGGATCGCTTGTGCGGTTGCGGACCTCCAGCCCACAGACATAGGCGGGTGCCACCTGTGGTTCGATGCCGGTACGCTGGCAAGTCTCACCAACGGCGCGGCCGTGACAAGTTGGGTTGACCGCGCCACCGGGTACAACGCCGCCTCGACGAACCCCGCGACGCAGCCCGTCTACGTGTCGAACGCGCTCAATGGCCAGCCGGCCGTCAGCTTCGCGCTGGCCCAGCAACTGTTGACCGCACCCCTGCAGGCCGGCTGGCCGACGAGCAACGCGACGCTTTTCGTCGTATGCCAGGCCGACAGCACCACACAGCAGGGATTCATGTTCAGCACGCTGCCGGCCGTGAATGTCAACCGTTTCCAGGTTCACCTTCCGTGGTCCGGCCTGGCGTACTTCGATGTGGGCGACTTCGCGGCGGGCGGGCGCGTGCAGGCGCCGTGGGATGGCGGCACCAACTTCAACATCTGGACGCTGTCATCGCAGGCCGGGGTCCGGCAGCGCATCCTGCGCAACGGTGCGCTCAAGGCCGAGGACACGACCACCGGCATCTTCACGCCCACCGGCCAGGTGGTGCGGCTGGGCGCGGTCAATGGCGACCTCGCGGAGCTCGCCATCTACCCGCGCGTGCTGTCGTATCCCGAGTGCAACGCCCTCCTGTGGAGCCTGGGGCGCAAGTACGGCCTCGCAACGGCGGCGGTCGACCCGACGTCCGCCGACGTGGCGCTGTCGGCCGCCGTCCGCCCGCATGTGGCGAGCCTGGGCGAGACCGTCTCGTTCACCGTGACCGTGACCAACCGCGGGCCCGCCCAGGCCGCGGGCGTTACGGTGTCAAATGCCCTGCCGCCCGAAGTGTCGTACCAGTCGCACGCCGGCGGTGCTTATGACACGCACACGCGCACGTGGACGATCGGCGACCTCGCTTACGCCGCCAGCACCAGCCTGACGCTTACGGTGCGGCTGGACGCCGGGGCCCTGGGCGCCGCCGTGGCGTGGCGCGGGGCGGTCGCGGGCGCCACGGCCGATCCGGCGCCCACCAACAACGCCGCCACGGCCGCCTGTACGGTCTGGTACGCGCCGCTCGAGCCCGGCGACTTTGCCCATCGAATGACCTTTACGCTGGCGGGCTACACGCGGCCGGCGACACTGACGGATTTCCCGGTGCTGATCAAGCTGGACAGGGGGCTGCGGCAGTTTCGCTACGAAGATATGGCTTCACCGCAGGGCTGGGATTTGCGATTCACCGATGCCGGCGGGACCCGGCTGCTGGCCCACGAGATCGACAGCTGGAACACGAACGGCGTGTCGGCCGTCTGGGTGCGCGTTCTGGAGTTGACCAATCGCTGCGAGATCGTGGCCCACTGGGGCAATCCCAGCCTGGCCGCGGCGCCGCCGCCGTCGGCCACGGACGGCGCGGTGTGGTCCGCGGGGCATGCCCTGGTGTGGCACCTGGAAGAAGGGGGCGCGGCCCAGCGGCGGGACGCGACGGCCAACGGCCTGCACTCCTCGGGCGTATCGAATGCGCCCCCCGCGGCGGCCGGCATCGTCGGCCAGGCTAACGCCTTCGACGAAACGGAACGGCATGTCCGCCGCGACTACGCGGCGGCGTTGAACACCGTGCCGTTCACCGTATCGCTCTGGGTGAAGTCCGCCGACCCGACCAGCAACCGCACGGTTCTCTCGAACCGCCAGACTTCGGGGGGCACGCGGGGGTACGACCTGGAAGAAGGAGCGGGGAACAACTGGGCTTTTCGCTACGGCGCGGCACCCGCCACGACCTGGCCCTACGTCAACCCCGGCGCGGTGCGCTTCGGGCAGTGGGATCACGTGCTGGCCGCGTACGATGGCGCGCGCCTGCGTACCTACGTCAACGGCGTCGAGGGGCCCGGCGTGGACGTCGCCATTCCGCCCAACACGGCGGCGCCGCTGGTCGTGGGCTCGTTCGGCGCGGGCAGCCCGTTCCGGGGGCTCGTGGACGAGGTGCGGATCGAGTCGGTGGCGCGGTCGGCCGACTGGGTTTGGGCCGCCTGCCGCAACGTCGGGCGCTATGACGATTTTGTGGCGGCGGAAACGGCCATCCGGAGCGAGCGCGCCAGCGGCGTGACGGCGCAGGCCGCCCAGCTCAATGGGACGCTGCTCTGGGATGAAGGGGAAGCCACCGAGGTGACCGTCTACTGGGGGGCGACGGACGGGGGCGCCAGCACGGGAGCGTGGGCCGTCAGCAGCGCCCTCGGCCCGCGCGCGCCGGGGCCGGTGTCGGCGGCCGTGGCGGGCCTGGCGGCGGATGCGACGTACTTCTACCGCTTTGCCTGCCGCAACGCGCACGGCACGGCCTGGTCGGGCGAGACCCGCGCCTTCCGCACGCTGTTCGAAGGGGTCACGAACGGCCTGGTCCTGTGGCTGACGGCCGAAACGTTCTCGAATCTCGCCGATGGCTCCGCCGTGAGCCGCTGGGAGGACGCGTCCGGGCCGGGGCGTGAACTGGTGGCCTTTCGCACCCCGCCCACCTACCGCGCGGGCGCGCTCAACGGCCGGCCGGTGCTCCAGTTCAACGGCGCGTCCCCGCTCAATGCCGTGGACGGCGCCTGCGGGTTCACCGGCAGCCCGGCCCTGACGGTGTTCGTCGTCGCTCGTGGCGCCGGCACGGGCATCATGCGCGCCCTGCATCTCGGCGAACGTGCAGGCGCCGACGGGAAGACGATAGCCTTCTCGCTGGACGCCAGCGTCCGGTACAACAACGGCAACCGGCTCTTCGACGCCAGCTTCAACGGCGCCTACGCCGTCGGCATGTGGACGCGGGCGGCAGGGGCGCCCTACAACGGCGTGACCTTTCATCGCAGCGGCCGGCGGATCGGGGAGGTCTCAGCCACGCTGCCGGCCGGGACGCTCAGCATGGCCGACCACCGCACCGTCGTGGGCGGCGGCGCGAGCAACACGGGTGGCATGAACGACCCCTTGTCGGGCGAGCTGGCGGAGATCCTCGTCTACAACCGCGTGCTGAGCGTGGCGGAAGCCGACGCGGTCGGCCGCCGCCTCGGGGCGCACTACGGGCTCGCCACGGCGTATGGCTGCGCACCGCTGAACCCCGCCGCGTTCGCTCACCGGCTGCCGATCGTCGTGCGCGGCTACGACCGAACCGAACCGCTGACGAACTTCCCGGTGCTCGTGCGCCTGGGCGAAGCCATTCCCGGCGTCGCGTTCGAAACGTTTGCCTCGTGGCAGGGGCGCGACCTGCGGTTCGCCGACGCCGACGGCGTGACGCCGCTGGACTTCGAGATCGAACAGTGGGGCATCGTGCCGCCGATCGCGTGGTACGCCTTCGAGAGCAACGCGCTGGACACCTCGGTCATGGGCCGCGGGTACCACGGCGAGCTGCGCGGCGCCGCGCGCTACTCCACCAACACCGTGACCGGAACCGGCTTCTCCCTGAGCCTGAACGACGACACCTCGGATTATGTCCTGTTTAACACGTTCCAGGGCGTGACGGGCCGCGTGCCGCGCACGGTGTCGGCCTGGATCCGGGTGGTCGAGAACAACGATACGATCCTGATGTGGGGCCCGAACGTCGCCGGCCAGAAGTACGGCCTGCGGGTGAACACGCAGACCACGGGCGGCGCCGTGCAGGGTGCGCTGCGGATCGAGGTCAACGGCGGCTACACGATCGGCCGCACGCTGTTGACGGACGGCGCCTGGCACCACGTGGCGGCGGTCTTCCCCGAGGGCGGCGACAACGCCCTGGACGTGGAGCTGTACGTGGACGGGCGGCTGGAGGCCGTCTCGACCAACGCGACCGCGGCGATCGACACGCGGCCGCAGGCGATGTGGGTCGGGCGCGACCACGCGGGCAACTACCTCACGGGCGACCTCGACGACCTCGCCATCTGGGACGTGGCGCTGACCTCAACCCAGATCGCGCGGCTGTACAGCGGCAGGCGGCCGCCGGGCCTGCGCCGCGGCGTCGAATACGGGGAAGCGGCGGTGTGGGTGCGGCTGCCGCGGCTGGCGCCGAACGGCCGCTTCTTCGCGTACTGGGGCAGCGCGGAGGCGGCCGCCGAGGAGCGTTTCCGGCGCGGCCCCGGCGCCTGGTCGACCGACTACGAAATGGTCTGGCACATGCGGGAGCGCCACGCGCGCGACGCCTGCGCCATGGGCCGCGACGGCACGGCCACCGGGGGCGCGGCCGGGTGGGGGCTCGTGGCCGATGCGCAGGCGTTCAACGGTGCGGCGCGGGTCCAGCACCTGATTACCGGCAACCTGACGCTCCCGGCCTTCCTGGTCTCGGCCTGGGCCAAGGCCGACGCGGCGACGCTGACGCAGTGGAGTTCGGTGTTCAACTCGGGCGACACCGGCAGCGACTTCCAGATCGACGTGGACAACGGCACGCCGCGCAGCTACCGGCTGAACTCGGACGCGGGCAGCGCCCTGTTCGGCCCCGTCGCGTACGTGGCCACGAACTGGGTCCACCTTGCCGCCGCGTGCGACGGCGGCGTCACGCGCCTGTACTACAACGGCGCTCCCGGCAACGCGGTGGCCGGCGCGCCGAACGTGTTCAGTCGGCTGGACGTTGGCACCAACCGCAACAACGACAACCCGTACCGGGGCTTGATCGACGAGGTGCGCGTCCGACGCGGCGCCCCCTCGGCGAACTGGGTCTGGGCGGAGTACCGGACCGTTGCCGATCCCGGTTTCCTGGCATTCGTGACGAAGCCGGAAGGGATGCTGCTGATCGTACGGTGAAGCATGCCCCGCGCGTGGCCGCGGGCTTACCAGGGAGAGGTGCGAGATGAAACGACGCATGTGCGTGGCCCTGATGGCGGCTGGCTTGCTGGCTGCCGCAACGGCGGTGCCGGGCGCCGACCTGCCGGTGAAGAGCGGACTGAAGCTGTGGCTGAAGGCGGATGCCGGCGTGCAGGTCAACGCCTCCGGCTACGTCACGAGCTGGCTCGACCAGTCCGGGAACGGCTACGCGGTGTCGCAGGCCGCCGCCGCGCGCTATCCCACCAACGTGGCGAACGTCGTCAACGGCCTGCCGGTGGTGCGGTTCAGCAGCACGCCTTCCGGCTCGGAGGATTACCTGGAGCGGACGACCGACGCGCTCGGTTTCACGGGCAACCCGGCCATGACCGTGGTCAGCGTCCTGCGCGAGCAGGGGGGCAGCGGCATCGACCGCTACCTGCAGGTGGGGGCGCAGCTTACGGCCGGGCAGTCCATCGCGTTCTGCTCCGACACGGCGGTGCGCTACAACAACGGCAGCGAGACGTTCGACAACGACGCCCAGGTGACGGCATTCTCCATCGGCATGTGGACGAAGGCGGCGGGCGGCAATTACGCGGAACCGCGGTTCATCAAGAATGGTGTGGAAGCCACCCCGACCGGTAACAACAACCCGACGTACACGATCAACCTGCTCAACGAGCGCACGCGGGTGGGCGCGGGGCTGAGCGCCACCGGGGCGCTGAGCGACGCATTCGACGGCGACGTGGCCGAACTGATCGTGTACAACCGCGTGCTGAGTTCGAACGAGCTGAACCAGGTCGGCTGGTACCTGGAGCAGAAGTACCGCCTGCCCTACGGCAGCTTCATGAACCCCGCTGATTTCGCCCACCACATGACGCTCCGCTTCCCCGGCTACGCGCGCGGCGAGACGCTGACAAACTTCCCGGCGCTGGTCGTGCTCGGCGAGCACCTGGATGGGTTCCGGTACGCCGACTTCGCCTCGCGGGGGGCCAACGACCTGCGGTTCACGGACAGCACGGGGCAGCGGCTGCTCTATCACGAGGTGGACGAATGGCGCGGGCCGCAGCCCCTCGCGGCCTGGAACTTCGACGACTCGCTGGCCGACGTCTCGGTCGCCGGCGCGGGCCGCAACGGCACCGCCGTGGGCGGCGGCGCGGTGTACTCGGCGGACACGCCCTCGGGCAGCGGCAAGTCGCTGGTTTTCGACAACGTGAACGACTATGTGGCCATCTCCAACTTCACGGGCGTCGTCGGCAAAGCCCCGCGGTCGCTGGCCTGCTGGGTCAAGAACGTCGCCAACAACGATTCCATCATGTCCTGGGGCACGGACACGACGGGTGTGAAGTGGGTGCTGCGGGTCCAGACCTCGGGCGCCGCTCCCGCCGTGGCGGGCGCGCTGCGGGTTGAAGTCAACAACGGCTACACCGTCGGCACGACGCCGCTGACGGACGGCCGCTGGCATCACGTGGCCGCCGTCCTTCCCGAGCACAAGACGAATGTGGTCGACGTTCTGCTCTACGTGGACGGCAAGCTCGAAACGGTCAGCACCTCGCTATCGCGCGTGCTCGCCACCGGCACGCGCGAAGTCCGGCTGGGCATCGACACCGGGACCACCCTCTGGCTCGGCGGGCTGATGGACGACGCGGCGATCTGGGATACGCCGCTGACGGCGGCTGACATCGCGTATCTCCACGGCAACGGCACCCCGCCGGACATCGGCGGGGGCTCCCGCCGGTCGGCGGTGTGGGTCCGCCTTCCCGAACTCAAGCGCAACACCGAGATCCGCGCGCACTGGGGCAACGCCAGCCTGGCGGCGGCGCCGCCGATGTACGCGACGAACGGGCTGACCTGGAGCGAGAGCTTCGAGGGCGTCTGGCACATGAACGCGAACAACCCCCGGGAGTCCGGCCCCGGCCAGCGCCACGCCGTGGCCGCCGGCATCCCCGCCACCCTGGGCGGTGCCGTGGGCGGGGCGCTGGCTGCCGACGGGAACGACTGGGCGACCGCGACCGGCTACAAGGGCGTTACGGGCACGGGCAACCGCACCGTCTCGGCCTGGGTGAAAAAGCCCGCCGGATCCGCGGCGGACGCCGACATCATCACGTGGGGCGCGAACAGTGCCGGCCAGAAGTGGGCCTTCCGGACGCAGGACGATAACCTCACCAGCGTGCCCGGCGGCAATCTGCGCGTCGAGGTCAACGGGGGCGTCCGGACCGGGAACAGCGACCTGCGCGACGGCCAGTGGCACCACGCGGCGATGGTCCTGGCGAACGACGGCAGCCCGAATGCCAACGAGGTGCAGTTCTACGTGGACGGGGTGAACGACGGCTCGGACTACGCGCTGGCTCAGGCGGTGAACACGGCCGCGAGCCAGGACGTGATGCTCGGGGGCGAAACGTGGTCGACGCGCGGCTGGATCGGGTTGCTGGACGACCTGCGGCTTTCGTCCGTCGTCCGCTCGGCCGCCTGGCTGTGGGCGGAGTACATGACCGTGGCCGCGAACGACGCCTTCATCCAGTATGGGACGCTCGCTCCCGCAGATTTCCCGCACAAGCTGAAGATCGCCTTCGCCTACACGGCGGGAGAAGCGCTGACGAACTTCCCGGCGCTGGTGAAGTTCCAGGAGAACACGAACTTCCGCTACGCCGATTTCGCGTCCACCAACGGCTGGGACCTGCGCTTCGCGGATGCGACGGGGACGAATGCGCTCGTGTACGAGGTCGAAGAGTGGAACACGCAGGGCGTGTCGACCGTCTGGGTGCGCCTGCCCCAGCTCACGAATGCCTGCACGATCTGGGCGTACTGGGGCAGCAGCGCGCACGGGCAGGCCGCCTACACGCAAAGCGGCGCGACGTGGCTCGACCGCTACCGGGCGGTGTACCACCTGCACGAGACCAGCGGCACGCACCGTGACGCCACGCGTCTCGGCCGCGACCTCGCCGTCTCGGGCACTTACGAGCAGAACGCGCGCGGCACGATTGCCGGGGCCGACTACGGCGGCGGCGGCGCCAACACCAGCCGCCTCTGGCCGGTCAACCCCGCGGAGAGCTTCTTTCACAACCCCTGCACGCGCCGCGTCGTTTCCGCCTGGGTGACGGTCGACTCGAGCACCGGGCCGAACATCCTGTACGAGGAGGGGGGGACCAGCGGCGGACTGGCGCTGGCCTACCGATCCACTTCCCGGAAGATCGTGCTGTCGCTGACCTCGAATCAGCCCGGCGAGACCGAGCTGGGCTCCGTGTCACTCTTCGGCGCCGCCTACGCGCGGCCGATTCACGTGGTGGGCGTCTACGACACGGCGCTGGCGAACAACGTCGCGCTCTACATCAACGGCGTGCTGGAAGCGCAGGGTAACCGGAGCGGGTCGGTCGCCTACCATACGGACAACCCGGCCATCGGCGGCTCCGACGGTGGCAGCCCGCTGGACTACAACGCGGGGGAAAGCGAGACCCGGTGGCACGGGTCGGTGGACGAGGTGCGCCTAAGCGACCGGCCGATCTCGGCCAACTGGATCCGGGCCGAGTACGACAACGTGGCGCATTACGACACCTTCGTGATCCAGTCGGCGGCGCTGCGGGCCGACCCGGCGACGACCGTGGCGGCCAAGACCGCCCGCGCCAACGGCGAACTCGTGTGGGCCGTGGGCGGCGCGGCGGAGGTGTCCCTGTTCTGGGGGCGCGCCGACGGCGGCGCGAGCGCCGGGGGCTGGGATGCGACCAACGCGCTCGGGTCCACCCCCGTTGGCGCCGTTGCCGAAGACTTGTCCGGGCTGACCCCGGATGCAACGTACATCTACAGGCTGTACGCGACCAACGCGGCGGGCCACATCTGGTCCGACCCGATCGTGTTCCATACGCTGCCGGATGCGCCGGCCATTCCGGACCTTGCCCTGTGGGTGAGCGCGGGGGCGATCACCGGCGTGACCAACGGCGGGGTCGTCAGCACGTGGCGGGATCTCTCGGGCCACGCCCGGGACCTTTACCGCTTCGACGGCCTGCCCGTGCTCGTCACCAACGCGTTCAACGGCCGGGCGGTCGTGCGCTTCGACGGCAGCAGCACCAACGCTTTCCACTTCGCCCGCCTGGCGAACATCCGCACGGTGGTCATGGTGCTGAAGGAGTCGGCAACCGCCACGGGGGCGCGCTTCCTGCTGGGCGACGACACGACTTACGCCTTCCACCGCGGCGGCGCGCCCGACCGCTTTCTCTGGAGCGCCACCTACACCGACCCGGACATTCTCAACGGGCACACGTATATCAACGGCGCGGAGGTCGACGGCCTGGCCACGGCCATGCCCACCAGCCTGTCGATCGTGGCCGTGCGCGCCGCCGGCGACGTGCAGGCCAACACGCTCGTCAGCGACCGTTACATGGTCGACCGGACCTGGCAAGGCGACATCGCCGAGGTGCTGCTTTTCACGCGCGAGCTGAACCTCGGCGAGCTGAACGAGATCGGCCGGTACCTGACCGAACGGTACGGGCTGACGACCGCCTACGATGCGCCCTTCGATCCCTCCGGCTTTGCCCATCGCCTGCGCCTCACCTTCAGCGGGTACACGGGGGCGACGACGCTCACGAACTTCCCCGCATTGGTCCGGCTCGACACCGGCATCCCCGGCTTTGCGTACAACGGGTTCGTGTCGCCGACGGGCGCCGACCTGCGCTTCGCGGACGCAACGGGCGCCCGGGCGCTTTCCTTCGAGATCGAGCAGTGGGACACGAACAACAGCTCGTACGTGTGGGTACGGGTGCCGGAGCTGACGGCGGCGACCGCGATCTGGGCGTACTGGGGCAGCGCTTCGGCGGCCGCCAGCACGCCGTACGACTACGGCGCGGGGGCCTGGGAAGCCGGCTTCAAGGGCGTGTGGCACCTGGACCAGACCAACGGCGTGGCGGATCTGACGGACGCAACGGACTGGCGGCGGCACGCGGTGACGAACAGCGGCACGCTCAACGCGCGCGCCAAGATCGCGTTCGGCCAGGACTTCGACCTCGCCCAGTACATCCGCCTGCCCGCCAACACGCACGTGTTTTCCGGCGCGTTCAGCGTCAGCCAGTGGATCCGGCACGACGACCTCTCCGGGCGGCAGTGCTACTTCTCCAAGGATCAGGACACCGACAACTTCGCCTTTGTGCTGCACAAGGGGACGAGCAACGACCTCTACCTGCGGGTGAAGAACGGCGGCACGCAATCGAACGCGGGGCCGCACCCGACGCTGCTGACGGCCGGCGCCTGGGTCCACATCGGCGCGACGGTGTCGGCGGGCAACGAGGCGCGGCTGTACCTCAACGGCGTGGCAGCCGGCCCTTGGACGCTGGCCAACCGCAACGACAAGGGCGAGCTGCGGCTCGGCCGGTCTCCGGACGCCTACTGGGGCGACTTCCTCGGCCTGGCGGACGAGGCGCGCCTGTCGGCCACGACCCGCTCGGCGGACTGGATGCGGGCGGAGTATCAGGCCATGGCTGACCCGCACGCGTTCGCGCAGTACGACCGGATGGTGTCGGCCGACGGCGCCACCAACGTGACGTCCACCACAGCCGAGCTTCTGGGCGCCGTCCACTGGACCGGCGGGCTGACCACGACCGTCACGGCGTACTACGGTACGAGCGACGGCGGCGCGGCGGCCGGCGCGTGGCAGGCGACGAACGCGGTGGGCGCCTCCGCCGGGGACTTCATGCACCCGGTGAGCGGGCTGGCCGGCGCAACCACGCATTACTTCCGTTTCTGCGCGTCCAACAGCGCCGAGCAGGTGTGGTCCGACGTGCAGACGTTCCGTACGCTGGTGGGCGGCGTGGGCGGCGTGGCCCTGTGGCTGGACGCCAGCGAGATCGCGGGGCAGACGCACGGCCAGGCGGTGAGTCGCTGGAACGATCTGTCCGGCCGCGGGCGCCATGCCCTGCAGCCCGTGCCGGAAGAGCAACCGACCTACGCGACCAACGCCCTCGGCAGCCGGCCGGCCGTGCGCTTCCTGACGGGCGCCACGCTCGAGCTGCTCGCGCCGGCCCCGGCGCAGGGCGCCACGGTGTTCATCGTACACCGGCAAAGCGCGTTCCAGAGTGCGGCGACGGCGGTGTTGGGCGGGAACCTCCAGACGACCCAGGCCGACCAGCAGTGGGCGCTCACCGACGCCGCCGGCACGATCGGGATTTACCCGCCCATCGCCAGCACCGCGTTCAGCATCAATGTCCTGCAACTCGTCAGCGGCTACTACCGGATGTGGGTGAACGGCGTGCGGGAGGATCCCTCCACGGCGACGGCGGCCATCAGCCCGTTCGACCGGGTCGGCAACGGGTTCGTCGGCGACGTGGCCGAAGTCATCGTCTTCAACCGGACGCTGACGCCCGCGGAGCAGAACACGATCGGCCTGCACCTCGGTCAGAAGTACGGCGTCGCCACCGCGTACGAGCCGCCCGCCGTCGACCCGGCGCGGTTCAACTACCGGACCGCGATCACCTACGGCTACAACAAGGGCGGCACGCTGACCAACTTCCCGGCGCTCGTGCAACTCAGCGCCGCCCGCGTGCCGGGCTTCGACCCGGCGCAATTCGACTCCGCCGCGGGCCACGACTTGCGCTTCACCGACGAGTCCGGCACGAACGCCCTCAATTTCGAAATCGAGAAGAGCGTGCGGGACGTGCCGGTCGTGTATTACGACTTCAACGGAACGGTCGCGGACAGCTCGGCGGCCGGGCACGGCTATGACGGCGCGCCGCAGGGCGATGCCGGCTTCACGAACGACACGCCCGCCGGCAGCGGGGCGGCGCTGAACCTGGGCGGCGCCGACGGCTACGTCACCGTGCCCGCCTGGAAGGGTGTCGGGGGGCAGCGCGCGCGCACGATCAGCGCGTGGATCAAGCTGCCGCCGGCGAGCCCGACCAATGCCGCCATCGTGGCATGGGGCGAGAACGTCGCGGGCCAGAAGTGGGGCTTTCGCGTGCAGGACAGCAACGGGACCAAGGGCGCCATCCGTATCGAGGAGAACGGCAACTACGAAGTGGGCACGACGCCGGTCAACGACAACGCCTGGCACCACGTGGCCGTGGTGCTGCACGATGGCGGCAACGGCGGGGTGGACCCCGTCCTGTTTGTCGACGGCCAGATGGAGGGCGTCAGCTCGTCCCAAGCCAGCGAGACGATCAACACGGATGTCAACGACGGCATCGTGGTCACGATCGGCAACGACCACAACAGCAACCGGTTCAAGGGGCAGATCGACGAGCTGGGCATCTGGGAGGCGTGCCTGACGCCGGGGCAGATAGCCGGGCTTTACAACGCGGGCGCGCCGCGGAGCGCGGCGGGCGGGCTGACAAACGGGGAGGTCATCGCGTGGGTCCAGGTGCCGGCGTTCACGAACAACTGCCGGATCTGGGCGTACTGGGGCAGCACGACGGCCGGCAACACGCCGCCGTTCCGCGGCGGCAACAGCTCGGCGTGGGACGGGCGCTTCGAAGGCGTGTACCACATGAGCAGCCGCGATCCGCAGGACGCGACGACCTTGGCCCGCAACCAGTCCAACTCGGGCGAACTGACCTACACCGACGGCAGCGTGCACGTGTGCCAGAGCTTCCCGGGCAGTGCGCGCACGGCCCTCCAGACGGCCATTGACAGGCAGTATGCCGCGTTCTCCGTCTCGGTGTGGGTCAAGGCCGCCGTCCCCGTGCTGTCCCAGTGGCGCTCTGCCTTCAACTGCGGCAGCAATGCCAACGACTTCCAGCTCGACAGCGATGGCGCGGGCCACTACCAGTACGCCGGCGACGGCGGCAGCGCGTTCTTCGGGCCCAACAGCACCAACTGGGTCAACCTCGTTGCCACGGCCGACGGCGCCACCACGCGACTCTACTATGACGGCCGCTACGTGACCTCGCTGGCGCTGCACAACAACGACTTTGACCGCTTCGACATCGGCAGCAACCGGGGCCGCGACCAGCTCTTTCAGGGGCTGATCGACGAGGTGCGGGTCATGAACGTGGCCGCCGCGTCGAACTGGGTGTGGGCCTCGTACATGATGATCGCCAGCAACGCCACCTTCGGCCCCGCGGGCGGACTCGAGGGGCCCGCCCCCGTGCCCCGCAACCTTGCGCCGACGCTGGTCACCGACACCAGCGCCGTGTTCAACGGCCACCTCTCCGTCACCGGCGACGTCCCCACGCACGTGTGGCTGCTCTGGGGCGCCAACGACGGCGCGAACGCCTGGGGCGCCTGGGAGCACACCAACGACCTCGGCGGCGGTCGCAGCTCCGGGCCGCTCGCGGCGACCAACACCCCGCTGGCCCGGCTGACGACGCACCACTACGCATTCTTCGCCAGCAACAACTTTGGCACGGCGTGGGCGCAGCCCAGCACGGAATTCACGACGCTGGACGTCTACTTCACCGTTACGCCGTCGAACGCGCTCTACGGCACGATCGCCCCTGCCATCCCGGAAAACGTCAACCAGGGCGGAAACAGCGCGGTCTACACGTTCCACCCGAACGCGGGGTTCCACCTCACGAACGTCCTGGTGGACGGGGTGCTGATCGGCGTGACGAACAGCTACCAGTTCCTGAACGTGCAGGGCCCGCACGGCATCCGGCCGCTGTTCGGGATCGATCTGTACACGGTGACCGTGACCCAGGCCGCGGGCGGGACGATCGCGCCCGACCCCGCCGCGCCCGTGGCGTACACGAACGACAGCGAGCTCTTCACGATCGCCGCGGACCCGGGCTACTACATCGTGGACGTGAAGACCGACGGCGTGTCGCGCGGCCCGGTCTCCTCCTGGCGGTTCCCGCGCGTGACCGGCAACCGCACGCTGACGGCGCGCTTCGCGGCCTACCCCGACGGCGCGTTCCCCGCGGCGAGCCTGGCGTTCTGGATCGCGGCGGACCGGATCGAGGCGTCGCACGGGGCCTACGTGTCGCGGTGGGACGACCTCTCCGGCCACACGGGGGCGCTGCACCAGGTGGCGCTGGCGGCGCAGCCGGTCTACCGGACGAACACGATCCACGGCCTGCCGGCCGTGCGCTTCGAGCCGACGCACACGCTGACCAACGCGGGGCTGCACGCGGCCTGGCCGATGCACGACGTGACCGTGTTCGTCGTGCACCAGGTCCACTCGCTCTCGCAGGACAACCGGGTCTACTCGATGCGGCCGGAGGTGAACACGAACCGCTTCCTGGCGCACCTGCCTTTCTCGGGCAACGCGTACTTCGACTGCGGCGATTTCAACAACGGCGGCCGCATCTCGGCCGCGTTCGACGGCGGGACGGTCGCCAACGTATGGGCCATGCGCACGCAGGCGGGCGCCGGCCAGCAGCTCTGGCGCAACGGCGCGCTGAAGGCGAGCGACACCACGACCCGGCCGATGACGCCGGCCGGCCGGTACCTCGAAGTCGGCAACAGCAGCCTCGACGGCGACCTGGCCGAGCTCCTGATCTTCGGAACCGCGCTGGACTTTGCCGATCTGCAGCGCGTGGGCTACTACCTCCAGCAGAAGTACGGGGCCGGCGGCGCTTACATCAACCCGCAGCACGTCGATGTGGGCGTGGCCTTGTCGACGGATGCCCGGCTGCCGCGGCCGGGACTCGACACGTTCCACTACAGCGTCTCGGTGACCAACAACGGGCCGACGAACGCGAGCGGCGTCAGCGTCAGCGTGCCGCTGCCCGCCGGCGTGAGCTACGTGTCGGACGACAGCGGCGGCGCCTACGACGATGGGACGGGTGTCTGGAATGTCGGTGGCGTCGGGTACCAGGCGGCCAAGACGCTGAGCATCACGGCGTCCCTGGACTACGGCACGGGCGAGCGGACCATCGCCTGCACGGCCACGGTCGCCACCGTCTCCGAGCCCGACTGGAACGTGGGCAACAGCTCCGCGGCGGCGTCCTTCACGGCCTACCACGAGTCGCTTCGTCCCGCGCAGTTCCTGCGGCGGATGAAGATCGCGTTCCCGGGCTACGCGCAGGCGGAAACGCTGACGAACTTTCCCGCGCTGGTGAAGCTGTCAGAGTCCCTGCCGGGCTTCGCGTACGAGGACTTCGCGTCGCCCGGCGCCGCGGGTGACCTGCGTTTCGCCGCAGCCGACGGGCAGACCGCGCTCGCCTACGAGATCGAGAACTGGGCCACCGGCGGCACGTCGCACGTGTGGGTGAAGGTGCCCGAGCTGGCGGCCGGCACGTTCATCTGGGCCTGCTGGGGCAACCCGGGCGACAGCGCCGCTCCGGCCTACACGACCAACGGCACGGCCTGGGAGGCAGGCTTCCTCCGCGTTCTGCACCTGCAGGGCGGCGCGGCGGCCGACTCGACCGCCCGCGCCGGCGACGGCTCGGTGGCCGGATGCGTGGCGGCGGCCGGCCCCGTCGACGGGGCGCTGGCGTTCGACGGGGACGACGACGGCGTCAGCCTGGGCGCCATGAGCGAACTGGCGGCGCCGGGCACGGTCACGATTTCCGCCTGGTTCAAGCGCCGCAGCGACAACGCGGTGCCGGGGGCGCACAGCTGCCACAACGTCCTGTTCTCCCAGGGGGCGGTGCCGGACAACGACAACCTTGAGTTCGGAACCTCGGGCGGCGACATTGAGCTGTACCTCGATACGGGCTCCGGCGTCGAGGACGCCACAAGGACGGCTCCCGCGGGCATCGGCAACGACACCTGGCACCACGTGGCGCTGCGCTACGCCGCCGCCGCGACAGCCGAGACCGCGGTGTTCGTGGACGGCGTGCTGGCGACGAACTGGACCGAGTGGGCGGGGCCCTGGGAGAGCAGCGCGGGCTCGCCGTTCGGGTTCGGCCTCTCGCGCGTCGAGCACACGCGTTCCGGGGACTTCGACGGCTTGATGGACGAGCTGCGCATCGAACTCGCCGCCCGGTCCTCGAACTGGATCCGGGCCTGCCGCCAGAACCAGGGCGCGGAGACCTACGGCGCATTCGTGGGCGTCGCAGAGCCGCTGGGCCCGCCCCTGGTCGCGAACCGCCCGCCGACCGGCATCGCCCGGACGCAGGCGACGCTGCGTGGCGAACTGACCTCCACCGGCGGCGTTGAGACCGCGGCCTGGCTGTACTGGGGCACGGCGGATGGTCTGGACGTCCGCACGGCCTGGTCCCACACGAATGCCTTTGGCGCGCGCGCCGAGGGCCTCCTGTCCACGAACATCACCGCGCTGGCGCCCGACACAGCGTACTTCTACCGGTTCTTCACGAGCAACACGTACGGGACGGGGTGGGCGACGCCGAGCACGAGCTTCGAGACGGCGGCCGCCAACGAGTATGCCATCACGGCGCTGGCGGGGGCGCACGGCAACGTCGCGCCGAGCGGGACGGAATTCGTACTGGGCGGCGCCGCCAGCTCGCTGTTCGTGTTCCACCCCGATCCGGGCTACCGCGTCCTCGATGTGACCGTCGACGGCGGTTCCATCGGCGCGCCGGCGTCGCACCGGTTCACGAACGTGAGCACGGACCACGTGCTGGAGGTGAGCTTCGACCTCGCACGTTACGACGTCACGGTCGCGCAGGCGCCCGGCGGCACGCTCGCGCCGGCAACGCATCCACCGATTCCCCACGGCAGCACCAGCCAGGTGTTCACGGTCAGTGCGAATCCCGGCTACTACCTGCACGCCGTCCTGGTGGACGGGCAGCCCGTCGGCCAGGTCTTCGCGTACCAGTTCACGAACGTGACCAACGCCCACGCCCTGACGGCCGAATTCCGGGCCGTTCCCGCGGAGATGCCGGTGACCGGCGGCCTGGTCCTCTGGCTCGCCGCGGGCACGTTGAACGCGACCAACGGCCAGCCGCTGGCGCTCTGGCAGGACCTGTCGGGCCTGGATCATCACGTCAGCCAGGGCACGGAGAGCTTCAAGCCGACGTTTGCCGCCAACCTGGTGAACGGGCTCGAGCCCGCGGTGAAGTTCTCCACCGTGCAGTACCTGCGGCGGCTCGACGCGCTGGGTCTCCCGGGCGACCCGGCGCTGACGGTCATGGCCGTGGTGCGGGGGCCGGGCAGCGACGGCCACCGCTACCTGCACCTGGGCGCCCTGGCGCAGGGCGACAACCGCAACATCGCCTTTTGCACGGACGCCGGCGTGCGCTACAACGGCGGCAACCGGCTGATGAACCAGCGGCACACAGGGGCGTTCTCGGTCGGAGCCTGGTCGCGGGCGGCCGGCGCCGCGTACGCTGCCGCGCAGTTCTGGTACAACGGCCAGACGGGCACGGAGCGCAGCAAGGACATTACGCCGCCCAACCTCGCGGGCTGGGCCGACGAGGAGACGCTCATCGGCGTCGGCCGGAGCGGCACGGGCGGCTGGTCCGATCCGCTGGACGGCGACCTCGCCGAACTGCTCGTCTTCAACCGCGAGCTGTCAGCCGATGAACGCCGGCAGCTGGGCCGCTACCTGGGCGTCAAGTACCACATCGCGACCGGCTACGGGACGGGCCTGCTGCCCGCGGGTGTGGACGACCCGCTCCTGTGGCTGAGCGCCGAGGCGCTGTACAACATCACCAACAACGCGCTCGTGGCTGCGTGGCCCGACCTGTCGGGCTTCGGACGCGATGTGGTCCAGGCCACGGCCGGCAAGCAGCCGGCCTACGTGGCGGATGCATTCAACGGACTGCCGGCGCTGCGCTTCGACGGCGTGGACGACTACCTGCAGCGCAGCGACGCGCTGGGCCTGGCCGCGAATCCCGCCCTCAGCGTGTGGGCGGTGATTGTCGGCCCCAACGCGTCCGAGCAGCGGTTCCTCCACGTGGGTGACCTGGACGGCGCCGACGGGCGGGTGCTGGCGTTCTGCACCGACGCCGCCGTGCGGTACAACAACGGCAGCGTCGACTTCGTGAACGACCGCGTCAAGGGGCGGTTCGCCGTGACGCTGTTCACGCGCAACGCCGGCGACTCCTACGGCGCGGCGGCCTTCTACAAGGATGGCCAGCGGGCGACCCGGACCGGGCTCACGGACGGCACGCTCACGGGGCTGCAGAACGAGCAGACGCTGGTCGGCGGGGGCAACGTGCGGTTGACGGGCGGCGCGCCCAACCGCTTCTTCGGCGGCGAGCTCGCGGAGCTGATCGTGTACGGGCGCGTGCTCACGCCGGCCGAGCGGCAGAGCGTGGGCGCCTACCTCACGAACAAGTACAGGATGCACGCGACGCTCTTCCTGGTGCGTTAACGTAAAGCTCCAGTTGAGCGGTTGCGCCTGCACGGCCTGCGCGTAGGCGTCCTGCCAGAGCCCGGGACGCGTGATGCCCTGAAAGCCGACTTCCAGGGCGTAGGGTCCTCCGGCCTGGCAGAGATACAGCGCGTACCGCAGTCCGGGAACCACGCGTATCTCCGGCGCGCATTGCGCAGCCAGAAACCTCGCCAGCATGGCCAGGCGATTGCCGGCGAGGAAAGGGGCCCGGTCGTGTTGAACCGCCTCGTAGAGCCACTGCGTCGTGGCAAAGCCGGTTCCGTCCCCGCCGGGCAAGCGGAAATCCGTCGCCGCCGGCCCGAAGCCATCGCAAGCGATCGGCCAGCTCTCGGCTGACCGCACCACGTAGGCGCAATGCCCCGGCTGGCCCGCCAACCCCGCCATCACGCCATGTGCCCGGGCGACGGCCCAGCCGTACCTGGACAGGTCTTCGCATTGGCCGCCGAGCTTGCGAGCCGCTTCTTCCCGCCGGCCATAGACATGATACCAAGGTGTGTAGAACCCCGGCCCCTGGAGCCAGTCGCCGTAGACGTTGAAGTCGAGCCACTGGACGGCCCAGCAGGCGTTCAGGTAGTCGCCGATCTTCGTCTGCCGCTCGTCGAGAAGATACTGATACTCGCGGTCATCGCCGGCGTTGCCCTCGTAGCCGTAGCCCAGGTAGATCGCCCAGCCCATCTCACGCACGTCCAGCGTGTCGAAACTCGCATGGAGCAGGCCCTGCCGATGCGCCGCCTGGATCTGCTTGAACCGGGCCACCAGGCGGTACGGCGCCATGTCCGCGTGCAGGGCCATCGCCGTGGCCAGTCGGCGATACACGGCTTGGTCCAGATCCTGCCCGTGGCGATGGAGCACAAACAGATTCTCGAGGGCTTTGGGGCTGCCCACGTCACCCTGCCCGTAGCTGGCGTTCGGCGCGTCGGATACGAGGAACGCTTCCAACCAACCCGGGTCTTCCAGGAAGGCCGTGAGGAACGCGACGCCACCTTCACGCAGCGCGAGCTCGCCCACCTTCTCCACGCCGACGCGCCGAATCAACTCCTGCTGCTCCAAGGCGGCCAGCACGCGTGGATCGGCGATGGCTGCGGACCAACGGCTGGCCCCGGCGCCCTGCGCGACGGCGGCGAGGACTTCACTTTGGAGCGTGCGGACCAGGCCTGCAATATCCCCGTCCCGCAGCGCCGGCTCCACGATTGCCGCAGCGCCGCCAGCCCGCCGGGCCGGTTCCGCAACCCGCACGTCCGCGGCCAAGGCGCAGCCTGCGCTACACGCCAGGCAGACAGCGCGCGCGCTCCACCTGGCGCCAGCAAAGACCATCGACCGCATGCCAGTCATTTCAATCGGATGGTACGTGCAGCGAGTTGCTTTGTGCAAGCCCTGGAACAGCCCCGGACCCGCTTGGGCGGTGCGGGCGTTGAACCGGGATAGACGTTGCAGGTCGGGCGCGTGGCGAAATAGATCGGCGCGGGCAGCAACTGCGTCTTGCCCGCCGGCTGGCAGGCATGGCAAGGTGGAGTCGTCGCGATCAGCACCACCTCTAGCAGGAGAGAGCCGATGAAGCAGCACGCGCACCCGACCGGATGCAACTGTCACTGTGGCAACCGGTGCCCGCCTGCCGGTTACCTCGCGGGGGACGTGACCCGGCGGACGTTCATCGCGGAGGTTGGCGGACTTGCCGCGGGCGCCCTCGCGCTGTCCGGCCTCGAGACCTTTGCCGGCAACGTGGTCGGCGCGCCGCCGCGTCCCCCGCGGTTTCGCAAGCCGCTGAAGGTTCAACCCGTCCTGCTCTACGACACGCCGAAGAGACGCGAAGGCACGAGCTGGCGCAACTGGGGCGGCATTCAAACGGAAGCGGATGCGCGGAAGGAGCAAGCCAGCATCGCGGCGGAACTCGCCACCCTGACAAAGCAGGCGGATTTCCCCCTCGAGTTCCTGCCGCTGGTGGCCGCCACGAGCGGCGCCGGCGCCGCGACCGCCATCGGTGGCGCCGCGTTCGACACGCTGCTGCTCTACGCTGCCGGGGGGTGGGGGCTCGAGAAGCTGGTTACACCGGAACGATCCAACATCATGTTTCTCCGCCACGATCCGGGCCCGGTTTACCTCTGGTACGAAATCGCGCACCCGCGCTTCCTGCGCAAGACCGTGGATGAGTATGCCCAAACCGGCCTGGATGTCTGGGACGTGGTCGTCGATCATCACGAGGACGTGCTGTGGCGGCTGCGGGCCCTCGCCGGGCTCAAGAACACCCTTGGCAAGCGCATCGTCGCTGTCGGTGGGGCCCGCGGCTGGGGCGCGGGCGGCCGCGAAGCCCCGGCCATCGCCAAGAACCTGTGGAAACTCGACCTCGTCGACTATCCTTACAAGGACTTGGAACCTCGCCTGCGCGCGGCGATGCAAAACACCGACCTGGTAAAGCGCGGCGAGGAAGCGGCCCGCCTGCTCCTGCGCCAGTCCGGCGTTTCACTGGAGACGCAGCGTGCGTTCGTGAACAACGCCATGATTCTGGCCGAAGTCCTTAAAGACATCATGGACGAAGCGCAAACCGACGCGATCACCATCAACGCCTGCATGGGCACCATCATGGGCATGTCCAAGACGACGGCCTGCCTGCCTCTGAGCCTGCTCAACGACGACGGCTATCTTGCTTTCTGCGAGTCGGACTTCGTCGTGATTCCGTCCGGCATCCTGCTCCACTACATCGCCGGGAAGCCCGTCTTCCTGAACGACCCCACGTATCCCCACGACGGCATTGTCACGCTGGCGCACTGCACCGCCCCGCGCAAGATGGACGGACGGCGCAACGAACGCGCGCGCATTCTCACACACTTCGAATCCGACTACGGCGCCGCGCCCAAGGTGGAAATGCGGCGTGGCCAGATCACCACGAACCTCGTGCCGGATTTCGCCAGCAAGAAATGGGTGGGCTTTGCCGGAACGATCGTCGCCAATCCGTTCCTCGACATCTGCCGTTCGCAGGTGGACGTGAAGATCCACGGCGACTGTGCGGCGCTTCTGGAACAGATGAAAGGTTTCCACTGGATGCTGTCCTACGGGGACTACTTGAAGGAAACAGGCTATGCCTTGAAGAAGGTGGGCGTGGATTTCCTCAATGTCAGTGCGTCGCTTCCGGCGTGAGCCTGCATCAGGCGCGCCTGCCACAAGGAAAGGTCCACGCGATGAGTCTGCTCCGCACGGTTGCCGGCGCAACGTTGGTGCTCGCCTGCTGCCAGGTTCAGGCGGTCGCGTCCGGGGAGGACGCCATTCATTCCATCGCGTATTCGCACCAGGACAACGGCTACGCGAACTACCCCCACGTCCTGCGCACCGAGGTGCGGCTGGAGAACCTCTTCCGCTCCATCCGTTACTGCGACGAAACGGCCGGTTGGCCCGTGGAATCCCAATACCGGTATCAGCAGGAGATCGCCGAGGCGCTTCCCGCGTTTCTTTCCGCCGCTACGCCGGAACAGCGCGAGAAGTTCATCCGCTACGTCAAGGAAGGCCGCATCGGAACCGCCGCCACGCATACCACGGTGCTGGCGGAGCGGCTGACGCCGGAGGCCGCGGCGCGCCTGTTCTATCTCGGCAATCGCCTTGTGCCCGACCTGCTGGGAACCCCGCCGTCCACGGTGGCGATCATCAATGACGTGATCGCCCTTCCGTGGTGTATGCCGGTCTATTGCGAGGCCGCGCGGGTGCCCTTCCTCTCGCTGGGGCACAACACGTGCGCCCGCTGCGACGAGCTGGAGTCGGCCCCCCTGGTCCGGTGGCTCGGCCCCAAGGGAACCGGCTCCGTGCTGGCCTTCAGCGCCGTGTACAACTACCATGCGGTGAGCAATCCGCAGAAGGAAGTTCCCGCCACGGTCGCCCGCGACGCGCAACGCATCACGCCGAACTACATTCCGGCGTGGCTGCAAGGCCATGATTTCGCGATTACCAAGCTCGACATGGCCATGGCCGTCAAGAGCTGGAACGAGCAAGGCCGTCCCAAAGTCTGGATGTCCACCCTGCCCCTGTACCTGGACGCCCTGGCGCGGAAGCAGACTCCGGAGAAGACGCCCGCGGTCAGCAAGACCGGCCCGTGCCAGTGGATCGATCAGGCCCTCGCCGACGCCTGGATGTTCGGACGGGCGCGGCAAGCCGCCGAAAGGCTGCCCGCGGCCGAGAAGTTCGCGACCTTTGCCCTGTCGGCCGGGGCCGGTGGGTATCCGTGGTTCGACTTCACCCGCGGTTGGCACCTGCTGCTGTCCCATTTCGAGCACACCTCGGGCGCGGCGTGCTGGCGCTGCAAAAACGAGGAGGGCTGGCGCCATTACGAAACGGAGCTTGTCGAGCACCGCGAGGAGGGACTCGCGGCCGCCGCGGCGGCCAGCCTGACCCTCGACGGTGCGCTCGATCGGCTAACCGGCCGGATCGCGGCTGCGCGCACCAATACCGTGGCCGTCTTCAACTCCCTTGGCCAGGCCCGTACGGACATCGTGACGCTGCGGGCGCCGGCGCTTGCCGGGCAGCAGGTTGCCGCCGTGGACGACGCAACCGGCGCCGTGACGCCGTGCCAGTGGCTGGAAGGCCAGACGCTGGGCTTCGTCGCCGTTGGCGTGCCGCCCCTGGGGTACAGGACGTTCCACCTCGTCGAGGCGCCGTCGCCTGCTGTCACACCGGGAACCTCGCCCGCGGGGGCGGAGAACCCGTTCTATCGGATCGCCCTCGACCCGCAGAGCGGCGCCCTCGCCAGCATCGTGGACAAGGAACTGGGCCGGGAGTTGGTTAAAGCCGACGCGAAGCAGGCCTTCAACCAGTACCTCTACCAGCGGTACGACGCGCCCATGGGCCCGCCCGCGAAGTGGAGCAACCCGCCGACCAACGTCAGCGTGACCTCGGACCATGGTCCCGTGGCGTCGGTTTTCCGAGTCCGCGGCCAAGCCGAGGGTGTCGCCTGGTTCGAGCAGACCATCACGCTCTACCACGGGATCAAGCGCATCGACTTCGCGCTTCGGCTGGACAAGCAGCCCTCCGGGCGTTCGCTCGCGGACTACCTCGCCAACAACTTGCGTGGCAAGGAAGCGGTCTTTGTCGCCCTGCCGCTGAACATCCCCGACTTCAAGGCCGTCTACCAGACCGGCGGCGCCAGCGTGGCAGAACCTGTTCGCGACCAGTTCACGGGCTCCGGCACGGCATCTTTCGGCGTTCAGCATTTCGCCGACCTCTCCAACGACCGGTTCGGCGTCACCGTCAGCCCGCTCGATTGCTCGCTGGTCCAGTTCGGCTATCCCCGGTCCGACGCCGTCTCCCGCGCGCTGCCGGGCAGCGAGAGCGCGTTCGAGAAGCAGATGGAGTACCCCAAGAATGCCTCGCTCTATCTCTACCTTCTGAACAACATGTTTACGACGAACATCCGCATCGACCAGCGCGGCGAGCACCTGTTTCGCTGGGCCTTGCGCAGCCACGCCGGGGATTGGCAGGCGGGCGAGGCCAACCGGTTCGGCGAGGGCGTCAACCAGCCGCTGCTGGCCCGTTTGGTGAAGCCGGGGGCGCTGCCGCCGGGCGAGGCCCTGCCCGCGGGCGTGCACGCCTTCGCCTCGGTGGACGCGCCCGGTGTTTCCGTCAGCACCGTCAAGCCGGCGGAATGGAACGGCGAGGGCTTCATCGTGCGCTTGGTGGAGACCGGCGGTCGAGCGGCGACCGCGCGCGTGAAGCTGCCCTTCCTCGGTGCGATCGCCGCGGCGAACGAGACCTCGCTGACCGAGGACGACCTGGACAAACCCCTCGCCGTGACGGACGGCGTCGTCGCAATCGCGCTGCCGGCCTACGGCGTCAAGACGATCCGCGTCCGCGGGGAAGGGGCTCCTTGCGGCGTGGTCACGCGCGTTACCGCCGCGGCATTGTCGGATATGGAAATCGCCCTCGCCTGGGAGCGGGCGCCCGGCGCCGCGTTCTACCGGGTCTATCGCGGCGCCACCGCGGACTTCCAGCCGTCGCCCCTGACCCTGGTGGCCACGGCGGACGAACCCCGTTGCGTGGACAAGACCCGGAACCATTACACCAGTTGGATCGCCAATCGGCTGCATCCCGAGACAACCTATCACTATCGCGTGGAAGCCGTGACGCAGCAGAATCGGCGCGGGCCGGCTTCACCGGCTGTTTCCGCCGTGACGCTGGCCACGGCGCGGAAAGCCTGCCCGCCGGGACCGGTGCAGGACCTGCACGCCATCCTTGTCAGCCTGCACGCCCCGGTCAACCAGATCAACCTGCTCTGGCGCAGCAACGTCGAGCCCAACATCGGCGGCTACGAAATCCATCGCTCGACCAGGTCCGGCTTCACGCCCGGCACAAACACGCTCTTGGCGACACTGGAAAGCCAGCGTTCCTCCAAGGCCACCGTGTTCAAGGAGTTCGATCACCAGATGTACCTCGATGCGAAGCCGGAGCCGGGCAGCACGTACTACTACCGCGTACGGGCCGTCACCAAGGCTGGCTTGTATGGCGCCTATTCGCGTGAAGCCGTGGCTCGCACCAAGCCCCATGCGCTCAACGGCTGCAGGACAACGGCCCAATCCACACATGCGTACGGCAACCCGGCCTGGGCGCTGGACGGCCTTCCTGATCCCGACCACGCGTGGATCTCCCTCCAGTATGGGGGAGGAACGAAGGATGCGCCCCGCGATGTGTGGTGGGCCGTGGAGTTTCCCGCGCCCACGCCGCCGGTTGCCGGTGTGAAAATCGTTGGCGACCATCGCGAGGTCATCCCCCAGCAAACCGCGCTGCAGCTCCAGGTCCGCGAGAACGGCGCGTGGCGTACAGTGGCCCAGGTCAAGGATGCAACCCGGAAGGACGTGACTGTGAAGTTTCCCGCCGCCCTGCCGGTGTCTGGCCTGCGCATGCTTGTGCCGGCGAAGGACCTGCCCAAGTCAGTGGCCGTCGCCAAGACCGATGGGTACGTGCGCATTTGCGAGTTCAAGGCGCTCATGCCGGACGGGAGCGAAAAGAACCCTGTCGACCTGTTCGCCGAAGCGGGGCCCGTACCACGAGCCGATGCCGCGCTGCTCGGCAACGATGCCGGGCAACAGTAGCCCGGACCGATATCCAGCCGTCACCCCGTCCCGGAAACGGCGCGCCCCGGGCGGCGTATGCCGAGCAGCGTGACGTCGTCATCGAAGTGCAGGCCGCCTGGGTACGTACGCAGGGCTGCCTCCAAAGGCTCGAAGGATTCCCGCATGCTGTTCTTCAAGCCGGCTTGCCCGAGCAGGTCGACGCACCCCCGCTCTCCGGGCACGCCAGGCGCACGGCCCAGCGGATGCTTTCCACCAGGCTCGTGGCCGAGGCCCGGCCCTGCCAGGCGATATCGAACGCGGTCCCGTGATCGACGGACGTGCGCACGATGGGCAGGCCGAGCGTGACGTTCACTCCGCGGTCAAAGGCCAGCATCTTGAACGGGATCAGGCCCTGGTCGTGGTACATCACGATGTAGGCGTCGGTGGTCGCGAGGCGCTCGGGGAGAAAGGCGGTGTCGGGCGGGAGCGGTCCCACGAGGTCCAGGCCGTCGCTCCGGCAGGCGGCCAGCACGGGTTCGATGAGCCGCGCTTCCTCGTCCCCGAAGAGGCCGTGCTCGCCCGCGTGCGGGTTGAGGGCGCACACCGTCAGCCGCGGCGGGCAACGCCCGATCCGGCGCATGGCGGCCGCGGTCAGCGCGATGGTGTCGGCCAGGCGGGTGGGGGACAGCTGCCGCGGCACGTCCGCCAGCGCGATGTGCGTGGTCACCAGGCTCACCGTGATCACGTCGGACGCCAGCATCATGCAGACGCGCGGCGCGCCCGTGAGCTCCTGCAGCAGCTCGGTGTGGCCGGGAAAGGCGTGGCCCGCGAGGTGAAGGGCCTCCTTGTGGAGCGGCGCGGTGGCGATCCCCGCGATCCAACCCTGCTGCGCGGCGGCAACCGCCGCGGTCAGCGCCTCGTACGCCGCCTGGCCGCCCGCGCGCTGCACGCGGCCCGGCACGATCTCGGCCGCCGCCAGGGTTGTGGCCTCCACGACGGCGGGACCCGTCGGCGGGGCGCCGTGCCAGCCCTCCGGCCATGCCGGTGGCGGCGGCGGCAGACGGCAGGCCTCCGCGACACGACGAAGCAGCGCGGTCTGGCCGAAGATCACCGGCACACACACGTCCCACACAAGCGGACTGTGCAGGGCGCGCAGGCACAGCTCCGGCCCGACTCCGGCCGGGTCGCCCATGGTGATACCGATGACGGGTTTGCCCTGCGCTTCGATCCTGGTCACGTCCCCCTCCTCTTGCCGGCCAGCGTACCAAGCGGCTGCCGCTGACGCAAGCGCCCCAGCATGCTGGCCGAAGACCGTCCGATCCTCGGTCGTCCCCGCGTTCATACTTTGCGGGAGAAAGCATTGTCAGCGGCCGCGCAACGCGCTACACTCTTTCCCCTTATGGAATCGGTATTGGAACGAATCAACCAGCCGCGGGACCTGGATGCCCTGCAACCGACGGAGCTGACGACCCTCGCGGATGAGATGCGCCAGCTCATCATCTCCACCGTCAGCCAGACGGGCGGCCACTTGGCGGCCAACCTCGGCGTCGTGGAGTTGACCATCGCCCTGCTCCGCGTCTTCAACCCGCCCGAGGACAAGATCGTCTGGGACGTCAGCCACCAGACTTACCCGTACAAGATTCTCACCGGCAGGCGCGACCGCATGGGCACGATCCGCCAGTGGGGCGGTCTCTCCGGATTTGCCAAGCGCAGCGAGAGCCCGTACGACGCCTTCGGCGCCGGCCATGCCGGCACCGCGATCTCGGCTGCCCTGGGCCTGGCGGCGGCCCGCGATCAACGGGGCGGCGCCGCACACGTGCTGGCCGTCGTGGGCGATGCGTCGGCCTGCTGCGGCATCTCGCTGGAGGGGATGAACAACGTGGCGGATACCACGCGGCGCCTCATCATCGTGCTGAACGACAACGAGATGTCCATTTCCGAGAACGTCGGCTCGATCGCCCGCTACCTCGGCAAGATGCTCGCCGGCCCCGGGTATAACCGCTCCAAGCGCCGGCTCGAAGGCGTGCTGAAACGCCTGCACATGGGGCCGTTCCGCAACGCCTACTACCGCCTCGAGGAGGCGGTCAAGAGCCTGTTCCTGCGCAGCGTCATCTTCGAGGAGTTCGGCCTGCGCTACATCGGTCCGGTGGACGGGCACAACATTGCCGAACTCACCAACGCCCTGACCATCGCCCGGGATTCGGACAAGCCGATCCTGCTGCATGTTTCCACGCGCAAAGGGCTCGGCTACCCCTACGCCGAGGAGCAACCCGAGAAATGGCACGGCACGGGCTGTTTCAACGTCGAGTCCGGCGTCGTGGCCGCCACCGAGAAAGGCGCCGGCTGGTCGGCCGTGTTCGGCGGCGCGCTGGAGCGGGTCGCGGCGGCCGACGCGCGCGTGGTGGCCATCACCGCCGCCATGTGCGCCGGGACCGGCCTGCAGGGGTTTGCCAAGCGGTTTCCCAAGCGCTTCTTCGACGTGGGCATCTGCGAGGAGCACGGTGCGGTCTTCGCCGCCGGCCTGGCCGCGGACGGCTACGTGCCCGTCTACGCCCTCTACTCGACTTTCTCGCAGCGGGCGGTGGACTGCATCATCCACGACATCTGCCTGCAGAAGCTCCCCGTGGTCCTGTGCCTCGACCGCGCCGGCATCGTCGGCGACGATGGGCCGACGCACCACGGGGTCTTCGACATCCCCCTGCTGCGCGCCGTGCCGAACCTCATCTTCATGCAGCCGCGCGACGAGGCGGAGCTGGCGCACATGCTGCACACCGCGGTCGGCCTGGGACAGCCCGTGGCCATTCGCTACCCGCGCGGCTGCGGCCCCGGCGCGGCGGCGCCCGCGACGCTGGAGACCCTGCCCGTGGGCCGGGCGGAAGTGCTGTCCGAAGGCGCGGACGCGGTGATCTGGGCGCTGGGCGACATGGTGCCGCTGGCCCGGCAGGCCGCGACCCTCCTGGGCGCGCGCGGGCTGGCGGTCGGCGTCGTGAATGCCCGCTTCATCCGCCCGCTCGACACGGAGCTGCTGCTGGGCCAGGCGCGGGCCGTCCCGCTCGTGGTGACGCTCGAGAATGGCGTGGTGACCGGCGGCTTCGGCTCGGCGGTGGCGGAGGCGCTGGGCGAGGCCGGACGCGCCTGCCGCGTGCTGCGCCTCGGCTGGCCCGATGCGTTCATCCCGCAAGGCAAGCCCGAGCAGCTCATGCGGGAGTACGGGCTGACGGCCGAGTCGGTGGCCGCGCGCGTCGCGGAGGCGATGACGGCGGGAGACGCGCAGCCCCGCGCCGGCTGAGCCGGCGCCCGAACAGGCGCAACCCATGCCCAAGGAACGGCTCGACATCTGGCTCGTGCAGCAAGGCCTCGCGGAAAGCCGCGAACAGGCCCAGCGGCTGGTGCTGGCCGGCCAGGTGCAGGTGGCCGGGCAGCTCGCGGACAAGGCCGGGCACCGCTACGACACCGCCCTGCCGCTCGCCGTGCAGGCGCTGCCACGCTTCGTCAGCCGCGGCGGCGACAAGCTCGAGGCCGCCTTCGCCGCCTTCCCCCTCGACGCTGCCGGCCGCATCTGCGTGGACGTCGGCGCCTCGACCGGTGGGTTCACGGACTGCCTGCTCCAGCACGGCGCCGCGCGCGTCTACGCGGTCGACGTCGGCAGGGGGCAGCTGCACTGGAAGCTGCGCAACGACCCGCGCGTGGTCTGCATCGAGCAGGTCAACGCGCGCTACCTCTCGGCCGCCGCCGTGCCGGAGCGCCCGACGCTGGCCGTCGTGGACGTGGCCTTCATCTCGCTGACGCTTATCCTGCCGCCGCTCCTCGGCGTGCTGGCGGAGCCGGCGGACATCGTGACGCTCATCAAACCGCAGTTCGAGGCGGGGCCGCGCGACGTGGGCCGCGGCGGGGTGGTGCGGAGCGAAGCCGTGCGGCAGGCGGTGATTGACCGCCTGCGCGCTTTCGGCCAAGATGAGCTGCGATTGAAGTGGCTGGGGTGTTGTACATCGCCGCTGAAGGGCCCGGCCGGGAATGTCGAATTCCTGGCCTGGTGGCGGCACGGCTGAAGCGGGGAGGGTGTGGCATGCTCGCGCCGGTCCGAAAACTCGCGATAGTGGCCAACTGCGGCAAGCCGCGCGCCGCCGACGTGCTGCGCCGCATCGCCGCGGGCGCCGCGGAACGCGGCATCGCGCTGGTGAGCGACGCCCCCGTGCGCGCGCTCATCGGCGCCGGCGCCCCGCTGGCGGAGGAAGACACCGTGGCGGGCGTGGACGCCGTGCTGGCGCTGGGCGGCGACGGCACCATGCTGCGCGCCGTGCGCGCCGTCAACGGCCGGCCCATTCCCGTGCTCGGGGTCAACATCGGCGGCCTGGGCTTTCTGACCACCGTGGCGGAAGAGGAGCTCGACCGCGCGCTGACCTGCCTGGCCACCGGGCAGGGCGAGATCAGCCGCGTGGGTGTGCTCGCCTGCACCGTGCGGCGGGCGGGGCGCGAGCTGGCCCGCTACCGCGCGCTCAACGAGGTGGTGGTCAGCTCCGGCCCCTCGTACCGGGTCATCACGCTGGACGTCTCCATCGACGACGACAGCGTCACCTCCTATGTCTGCGACGGCCTGATCGTCGCGACGCCCAGCGGCAGCACGGGGCACTCGCTCTCCGCGGGCGGGCCGATTCTCAGCCCGGAGACGCCGGCCCTCGTGCTCTCGCTGATCTGCCCGCACACGCTCAGCTGGCGGCCGCTCGTCGTGCCCGACCGCAGCGCGATCGCCGTGACCGTCGCCGGCAGCTCGGCCGCCGACCCCACGCTCAACGTGGACGGCCAGATGAGCCACGGCATCCGGCGCGGGGACACCATCACGGTCACGCGCAGCCCCGACGACGCCTGCTTTGTCCGCCTGCCCGGCTACAGCTACTTCAACGTCCTCCGCCGTAAACTCCGCTGGAGCGGCTCGAACATCGCCAAGAGCACGCCGTAAGCCAGGGCCGGCCGGCCTCACGCAGGGGGGTGCCCAACGGGGCGTAACGGCCGGGGACGGCCGTCTCCATCGCAAACGCCGGAGTCGAGACGTGGAGACGGCGGTCCTCCGCCGTTATGCCCCCCTGGGCACGGCGGCGTCACCCAGGGCCGTTATCGTGCTTGCCTCCCCGGCACGCTTGCGGCAGTATCCGCAACATGAACGCGCTTCGGTCGGTTGGTCCTGTCGGGCGTGTGCCCGCGCCTGCCGCGGAGCGGTTTGTGGTCAGGAGGGGGTGAGTGGCGCGTCGCGGACCGGCTGGCGCCTGTGTTCCCGCGACCCGTTCTCGCTGCCGCGTCAACAGCTACAGGAGTCCGCCATGAAGCACTCGTTGCGCACCGCCGGTTTCATCTTCGTCGCCTGCCTCGCGGGCGTCGTTCCCTCGCATCCGCTCTTCGGCGCGGACGCGGAACCCAAGGAAGCCGCTCCAGCCAAGGTCATCGATCTGGCGGGCTGGGAGTCCGAAGACGCCCAGTACTCGAACCCCGTCGAGGCGCTGACGGTAGCGGAAGGCAAGCAGCTCAAGATCACCTTCGTGGGCGGCGCGAAGGACAAGGCCGTCATGTGGAAGAACCTGGACGAGCAGAAGGTCTCCGCCAAAGGCACCCTGCGCTTCCGCGTGGCGAATCCCAACGCGAAGACCGTGCAGATCACCGTCGCCGTCAAGACCGGGGCGAACTACACCTTTCACGAGAGCGAGCGGATCGCGATCAAGCCCGGCGGGGAAACGTTCCAGGACGTGACCATCGCGCTCGGCGGTTTCACCTTCAAGAGCCAGGCGACCGAATGGAAGAACACCGGCGCCATCGCCGACCCTGACGAGGTGCGGTCCATCCAGATCGGCATCTACAACGGCAAGGACTCCGGCGCTTTGATCGTGTCGGACCTGGAGATCGCGCCGAAGCCCTGAGCTTCTCCCTGCAGCTCCCGCACGCCTTCGGCGCGGGTCACAAGCGGCGCGCCAAGCTGCGCGAGCAGGCGCTTGAGCGCCGCGTTGCTGAAGTCGAGGTTGCGGCTGACCGCGTGCAGCGCGTAGTAGGAAGGATCCGCGAACGGCCGGGGCAGGTTCAGGAGGTTGGAGAGCGCCGATATCGCCGCGCCCGGGACCGCGCCAACCCAGAAGGGCAGCGTGACGGTGCGGAAACGGCGCCCCGGCAGGTAGATGCCCGCCAGGATCCGGTAGAACGCGTCCACGCTCGTGTGTTCGTCGTCCGCCACGTTGATCGCCCGGCCTGCCGCGTCGGGCAGCGTGGCGGCGGCGACCAGCGCCTGGGCGACGTTGCGCACGTGCGCCAGCGGCCAGCGGTTCCGGCCGCGCCAGGGCCCGAAGTGCACGATCCACGGCGAGCCCCGCAGGAAATCCACGATGCGCGGCGTCAGCGTGTTGTCGCCCACGCCCCACACCTGCGCCGGCCGCACGAGTGCGAAGCGCGCGGGCGCGAGCCGGGCGCGAATGAACTGCTCCGCCGCGATCTTGAACGCCGGGTACGGATTCCGGGGCTGCGCCCGCAGCGGCAGCTCGTCCTCGGCCTCGCCGTGAAAATCCCGCAGGCCGTACACGTCGGTGGTGGATACGAAGACGAAACGCCCGACCGCGAGCTCGCGGGCCAGCTCCACCAGCCCGCACACGGACTCGTAGTTGGTCCGGCGGAACGCGCTGCGCCAGCCGACGTCCGAGGCCCGGCCCGCGCAGTGCACGAGCGCGTCGAGCGGGGCGGCGCCCGCGCCCCGC
>CAYOBW010000051.1:1534-32171 GCA_964402115.1 uncultured Victivallales bacterium | reverse complement strand
ATGTGCAGATAAGTTGCACCAATAGGCTTGGCACCAATAGGTCGGCACCGATAGTGGCATGGGATCCATCATGCAGCCTGATCGGACCGCTGCCGTGTGCGATGCCGCGCCGACAAACGGCCGGTGGATCGTCATCGCGCTGCTGACCTTGCGTGTGAACGGGCAAGTGGCGGGCGAGGGTTGACGCGGAGAGCGGAAGGCGGCGGGAGGCGCGTTTGCCGACAGCCGAGTCCGTCCTCGAAAACGGACGGACCCGTGCTGCCGCGCTGCAGCCGGGCGGCTGCTACTGCGATCCCGCTGACGGCAAGACCCCTCGCACCTCAGCTTCCGAGCTGTCCGCGTTGAGCGTCTTGCTGATCACCCGCTCGGTCGCCTCGCTCAGGTAGGCGCGCAGGATCTCGTTGAACTCCAGGAATTCCGGCCACAACATCTCGTCCACGAACTGCCGCGAAACGCGGGCCATGACGGTGGTGTGGCGCTGCCCCGCGTGCCGATAGGGGCTGATCCCATACCGCCGCAGCAGCGCCAGCAGGAGTTGCCGGGACCAGGTATCGTTCATGCTGAACTTGTACTCGACCGCCGGATCGCTGCGCTGGAGGTCGGCGAGGCGGCGGCGGATGCGGTCCCGCGCGTTGGCGGCGGCCTCGCGCTCGCCGGCTGTCGCCGCGCCGGCGAACAGGTTCTCCACCAGCCGCAGCCTCTCGATCAGTTGCTCCTCATTCATGCCGCGCTTATCGCAGAGACGACCGCCGGATTCAAGGTCAACGGGTAGATGTGCACAGTGAATCAGGCCAGCCTGTCAGCCTGAGCGCAGCGAAGGATCTCGGCGTACCCGCCGCGCGGCAGGCGGGCGAGTTGGTACGGGCGGGCACCCCGCCTGGCGGCGGGAGATCCTTCGCTGCGCTCAGGATGACGAACGCCTTCACCGTGGATGCCAGGAGACCCATTGGGGTCAGGTCTTTGAAAGAGACCTGACCCCAATAGGCCCTTGACCCCAATAGGCCCTGCGGGTGTCGGCGGAGAGGGGTGGCGCATCGTGGCGCGGGACTTGGCGGGACACGGTGGGCGGCGAGAGTCTTTGGAAAGGGTGGGGTAGCGGCTGCTTGGAGGCGAGGCCGAGCGTCCGCGTGCGCGCCAGCCGTGCGGGCGGCGCAGGGGACGGGCGTGGAAGTGTTGTCCGTGCGCCTGCTCGGCAATGCCCTGCGGCTGCGGCAGTAGGGAGGAGGGCCAGCTCCTCCGCGTCCTGCGGCGGGCCCCAGAACTGGGCGAGGGTGGGGCCGTTCTTCAGTCGTCGGTCGCGGCAGAAGAAGCTCCAGATCTCGTGGGGCCACACGCGCCGCCCGATGCGGTAGTACCAGCGCTGGGCCGCGCGGAGGGCCACATCCGGATGCGCGAGCACGCGCAGGAGCGCGCGCGGCCGGAGCTGCATGACGGCCTCGATGCACTTTGTCCACAGCAAGACGCGCCAGGGGGCCATGTGGCGCGTGGCCAGCACCTGGTGCTTGTAGTCCCACCGTCGCGCGTCGGTCTGGATCACGCGCCGCCCGGCTTCCAGGCGGTAGTAGGGGGTCCAGCGATGCGGCGCGGCGAACAGCACCTGGATCTGATCGGGGTCGTAGGCCAGCAGCTGCCGCAGACCGCGCCAGTAGTCCCGGTCCCGCTCCTGTTCGAACCCGACCACCCACGTGGCCATCGAGAGGATCCCGTGCTGGCGCAACAAGCGGATGGCCTCCCGGTCGGTCGTGGTCGAGCCCTTCTTCCGGATCAGGCGGAGCGTCTGCTCGTCGTAGCTCTCGATCCCCAGGAGCCAGCGCGCCACGCCGGCCTGCTTGTAGAGCGGGAGGATGTCCGCATCGCGCACGATATCGTCGGCGCGGGTCGAACCGACCAGCGTCACGTCGACCTGCTCGGCGATCAGCGCCTCAAGGAACGCGCGCCAGGCGGTCCGGTTGGCCGTGGGGTTCTCGTCGGCCAGGTTGAACACCTCCACGCCGTGCTCACGATGCAGCCGGGCAATCTCGGCGGCGAACTTGCGCGGATCGCGATGCCGCCAGCAGGTCCAGAAGCCGCGCTGGCCGCAGTAGCTGCACCGGTGCGGGCAGCCGCGCGAGAACTGGACGACCACGGCGCGGCGGTCGCCCCAGTAGCTGTAGCGGGCATGGTCAATCAACTCCCACCCGATCCGGCACGCATCCAGGTCGGCGATGGGCGCGGCTGGCGGCGTGGCGTATGGTTGCCCGGCCCTGCGGAACGCGAGCCCGGGAATGGAATCCGGCGCCCGGCCCGCCGCCAGGGCCTCCGCCAGGCGCGCGGCAGTGACCTCGCCCTCGCCGCGCACGATGAAGTCGATCTGCGGTTCCGCGGTCAGCACCTCACGCCAGTGGTAGGTGGGGAAGACCCCGCCGTAGATGATCCGGACCGCGGGCAGCGCGTCGCGCAGGGCGCGGGTGAGCTCCACGACGATCGGGTGTCCCGAGGTGGAGCCGGAATGCCCGATGAGGACGGCGGTCGGGGCGAAATCCACGGTTTGCGCCACGATCTCCGCCGTGGACATCGGCCCGAACTCGGCGTCCAGCAGGCGCACCGTGTGCCCGGCATCGAGCAACGGTCCCCCCACGGCAAGCAACCCCAGCGGCGGCAGGTGCTCGTGGGGGATGCGGCTGCCGATGGCGGGATGCGGCGGGTTGATGAGCAGGATTTTCATCGTAATGTCCTCCCGGTTGCGCGGGCGCCACTTTAGTCGTCAGGGCAAAGCGTAACACAGAGACAAAGCACTCTGCAATACAAATAGAAAGGAAAAGTGGCCCTTGGAGCTGAAGAGCCGTCTTGCTGCAAACCAAGCATCCTCGCCTTCAGGCGGTCTTCAGCCTTCAGGCGCATTCACTTGCCGGTTTCCTCAACCTCGTGCTTGTCGCGGGCTGGCGACCGGTGTATAGAACCGCATACGCAACAAGGGAGGCGGTAATGAAGGTTGATGGTTCGCGCGCGGTGACACGTCGGGGATTCCTGGGGCAGATGCTTGTTGCGGGGGTGGCCTGCCAGGTTGTTCCGCGCCGCGTGCTGGGTGGCAACGGCTTGACGCCGCCGAGCGAGCAGCTCACCAGGGCGATCATCGGCTGCGGCGGCATCTCCGCCTCGCACCTGCCCATGGACTACGGCCGGCTTCTGGCGCTGTGCGATGTGGATGCCAACAATCTCAAGAACCGGATGCAGGGCCAGGCGGCCGAGGTCAAAGGGTACCGCGACTTCCGCGAAGTGCTCGATCGGCCCGACATCGACGTTGTGCACATTTGCACGCCGCCGCACTGGCACGGCCTGATTTCCGTCCTGGCCGCCCGGGCGGGCAAGGACATCTGGTGCGAGAAACCGATGACGCGCACGATCGGCGAGGGGCGCAAGGTGGTGGAGGCCGTGCAGCGGCACGGGCGCATCTTCCGCATCAACACCTGGTTCCGCTTCCAGTCCCAGTTCTACGACTTCGGTTCGACGGTGCGCGAAATCAAGAAGATCGTCAACAGCGGCATGCTGGGGTGGCCCTTGCGCGCGACCGTGGGCACGGCGACCGGCTTCGCGTGGAAGCATGGCTGGTGCGGCAAACCCTACCTGCCGCCGCAGCCCGTGCCGCCGCAGCTCGACTACGATCTCTGGCTTGGCCCCGCGCCGTACAAGCCCTACAATCCGGATCGCGTGCATGCCCGCTTCCGCGGCTACTGGGACTACGACGGCGGAGGCCTGGGCGACATGGGGCAGCACTACCTCGACCCCATGCAGTACCTGCTGGGGAAGGACGACACCAGTCCGGTCAGCGTCGAAGCCGAAGCGCCCGTGCAGCACTCGGACGCGGTCGGGCTCTGGCGGCGCGTGAGCATGAAGTACGCCGACGGCTGCGAGCTCATCCTCGACGGCGATGACCGCGACCGGCGGGCGCCGTTCCTGGAGGGGCCCGGCGGCAAGCTGTTCCGCGGCCTGGAGTCCACGATCCCGGGCCTGCGTCAGAAGCTGGCCTCGCTGCCCGAGCCGGCGCCGCAGCAGGTGGATTTCGGGGACTCCGTCCGGCGCCGCCGCACGTTCGCCCTCAACGAGGCGAACGCCCACCGCTCCTGCACGCTCGTGAACCTGGCGAAGGTCGCCGTCCGCATGGGCCGCGGCCTGCGGTTCGATCCGGTGGCGCAGCGCGTCGTGGATGACGAGGCCGCCAACCGCCTGCTGGACGAACCCATGCGCGCCCCCTGGACGATGTAACCCCTTCGCGAATCACGCTACCGGAGTACATGTTTATGAAGAACCTGCTCACGATCGTCACGCTGTTGTCGCTCTCCCGTGGCCTGCTGGCCGCCGACACCCCCGTCCAGGCCCTGGCAGCCCGCCTGGGGGCGGCGGACGGGCGGACGGCCGTCGGCGTCTACGTTGACCTGCTCAAGATGGGACCCACCGGGCTCAGCGCGGTGTGCACGGGGGTGCTGACCCCGGGGACGGGCGACGATTCGCCCGTGCGCACGCTGCTGAGCGGTCTCGCCCTGCACGTGGCGCGCCCGCGCGCCGAGGCCGAGCGCCGGCTCTGCAGCGCGGCCTTCCTGCAAGCCCTGGCCGGCGCCACGAACCGCGAGGTACGGACGTTCTTCATGGACCAGCTGCATTGGTGCGGCGGCTCCGAAGCCCAGGCTCCCCTGGCGCGCTACCTGAACGATCCCGAACTGTGTGCGCCGGCCGTGGGGGCGCTGCTGGCCATCGGGGCGCCGGGGACGGATAGCGTGCTGCTGGCCGCCCTGCGGCAGGCGACCGACGTCACCGCGCCGCACCTGCTGCAGGCCGTGGGCGCGTGCCACGGCAAGGGGGCGTTGGAGGTGGTGAAGCCTTGGCTGTCCCACGCGCAGCCCGCGTTGCGCGAAGCCGCGGCCCGGGCGCTGGCCGCGCTGGGCTATCCCGCGGCGCGGCCCCTGCTGGCCGCCTGCCTGGGGCAGGGCGGCGCCTGGGCGCAGGCCACGGCGGCTGCGCACTACCTGCTGCTGGCGCAGCGCCTGGCCGACACGGGCGAGACGGGCCAGGCGGCGGCGATGTGCCGCGAGCTGCTCGGCAAGTCCGGCGCCGGGGCCGGCGAGGGGGCGCGCTGCGCGGCGCTCGGCTTGCTCGCGGACGTGGACGGGAGTGCGGCCCTGCCTGAACTGCTGGCCGCCTTGGACGACGCCGACTCCGCCGTGCGCCAGACCGTTGCCGGCTGCCTGGCGCGCGTCAAGGGACGGCGCGTCACGAGCGATCTGGCCGCGCGGCTGGCCACGGCCACCGGAGGCCAGCGGCTGGCGCTGGTCAGCGCGCTGGGCGCACGCCGGGATGAGGATGCGCTGCCGGCGCTGGCCGGGTTGCGCGCGGAGACGGACCCCGCGTTGCGCGTGGCTGTGATCGAGGCCTGCGGGGCGATCGGAGGCCGGCGCGGCGTCGAAGTCGTGCTGGCGGCCTTGCTGGAGGGGGACACCAATGCCGTGGCGGTCGCCACGCGCGTACTCGCGGAGATGCCCGGCGAGGCGGTTTCCGCCCGGGTGGCCGAGGCCCTGCCGCGCGGTACGCCGGCCCGGCAGGTCAGCCTGATCGAGGTGCTGCGGGCGCGCCACGCCGCTTCGGCCACGGGGCTGCTGCTGGGCTGCCTCGACAGCACGAATGCCCCGGTGCGCCTGGCGGCGCTGCAGGCGCTGGGAGGCGTGGGCGAAGGCGCGGCCTTGCCGGCCTTGCTGCGGCGCGCCACACAGGAGCCCGACAAGGCCGCGCGGCGCGCGGCTGCTGCTGCTACGCTCGACGTGGCGGCGCGCGTGTCCGACGAGCGCGCCCGCGTGGCGCCCTTCCGCGCCGCGCTGACCAAGGCCGGGGCGGATGAGCAGGTGCAGGTGCTCGATTTGCTGGCCCGCCTGGGCGGGACCGGCGCGTTGGAGACCGTGTCGGCACAGCGCACGAGCGCCGCGGCCGTTGTGCGCGAGGCGGCGGTGCGCGCGCTGGCGGAGTGGCAGGACCCGGCCGCGCTGGACGCGCTGCTGGACATCATGCGTACGGGCACGAACGTCACCCACAACGTGCTGGCGGCGCGTGGCGTCGCGCGCCTGCTGGACGCGCCGTCCCTCTCCCCCGCACGCAAGCGGACCGTGTGCCTCGCCGCCACCGCCGCGGCCCGGCGTCCCGAGGAGCAGCAGCTGCTGGCCGCCGCGCTGGCCGCGTTGCCCGATCCCAACGCCGTGAACCTGGCCCTGCGCAAGCCCGTGACCACCTCCTGCCCGGCCCAGGGCGACAAGGCCCCGGATCGGGCCGTCGACGGGAACGCCGGCCTGGAGTCGGGGTGGTGGGGTGTGCAGCACCCCTCGTGGCTCCAGGTCGATCTGAAGGAACCGGCCGACGTCAATCGTGTGCGGGTGGTCTTCTACTGGAGCGATCCGCGGTACTACCGTTACACCGTCGACCTCTCGGCGGACGGGAAGACCTGGGCGACGGTTGTGGACCAGAGCAAGACCTCCACCCCGGAAACCGCGCAGGGGCATGTCCACCGCTTCGCGCCGGTCCGTGCGCGCTACGCGCGGGTCAGCATCCTCGGTAACAGCGCCAACGAAGCCGTGCACCTGCTCGAGTTCGAGGTCTATCACGATGCCGGCGAAGGCGCCCCCTCGACGGCGCCCTCCGCCGCGACTTCCTCCGCCGCAGCCTCGGCGCCCGCCGACGCAGCTGTGCCCGTGGTCGCCCCCGCCGCCGGCGGCTTGAACGCGCCGCCCGAGGGATTCGTCGCACTCTTCAACGGCGTGGACCTGGCCGGCTGGAAGGGGTTGGTCGGCAATCCCCTCACCCGCGCGAAGCTGGATCCCGCGCAGCTGGCCGCGGAGCAGCAGAAGGCCGATGACGCCATGCGGGCGCACTGGAGCGTGCGCGAAGGGGGGCTGGTCTTCGACGGCAAGGGCAACGCGCTCTGCACGGCGCGCGACTACGGCGATTTCGAAATGCTGGTGGACTGGAAGATCCTGGCCGACGGCGACAGCGGCATCTACCTGCGCGGCTCTCCGCAGGTGCAGATCTGGGACTCCGCCAAGCACCCCGAGGGATCGGGCGGGCTGTACAACAACCAGAAGAACCCCAGCAAGCCGCTGGTCTGCGCCGATCGCCCGGTGGGCGCATGGAACACGTTCCGGATCCGCATGGTGGGCGAGCGGGTGACCGTGGACCTCAACGGGCAGCGCGTCTTGGAGGATGTCGTGATGGAGAACTACTGGGACCGCAAGCAGCCGATCTTCCCGACCGGGCAGATCGAGCTGCAGAACCACGGCAACACCCTGGAGTTCCGGAACCTCTACTTGCGCGAGTTGAAGCGGTAGGCAACGCGTATCGGGCGGACGCGAAAGGAGCAACACAATGAAGAGTCGCAACGGATGGATGGCGGGGATGGCGCTGTGGTGCGGGCTGACGCTGACGGCGGCCGCGGCACCGCTGAAGGTGCTGATCGTGACGGGCCAGAACAACCACGATTGGAAGTCGTGCACGCCGATGATGCAGCGGATTCTCGAGAGCAGCGGGCGCTTCGTTGTGACCGTGTCCACCACGCCGCCCGCAAAGTCTTCCGCGGAGCAGTGGGCCGCCTGGCAGCCGGTCTTCAAGGGCAACGACGTGGTCCTCTCGGACTACAACGGCGACGACTGGCCGGAAGCGGTGCGGACCGCGTTCACGGATTACGTCCGCTCCGGCGGCGGGTTGGTCATCGTGCATGCCGCCGACAACTCCTTTCCCAAGTGGCCGGAATTCAACGCCATGATCGGGGTGGGGGGGTGGGGTGGCCGCAACGAGCGGTCCGGCCCGATGCTGCGCTGGCGCAATGGTCAGATCGAGCGCGACACGAGCCCCGGCGCGGGGGGAACGCACGGCGCGCAGCATGAGTTCGTCGTCGAAACGCGTGTGGCCGAGCACCCGATCATGCGCGGCCTGCCGGCCAAGTGGAAGCACGCGTCCGACGAACTCTACTCCAAGCTGCGAGGTCCCGCCACCAACCTGACGGTTCTGGCCACCGCCTATGCGGCGCCGGAGACGCGCGGCACGGGTGAGCACGAGCCGATCCTGATGACGATCGCGTTCGGGCAAGGGCGGGTGTTCCACACCGTGCTGGGCCACGGCCCCGCGGCCATGTCCAGCCTCGGGTTCCAGGTCACGTTGTTGCGCGGTACGGAGTGGGCGGCCACCGGGGCCGTGACTTTCCCGCCGGTCACCGCCGAGGCGCTCCCCGCGGACCGGGTGGCGAGTGGTCCCGTCAAGCCGTGAGGGATGCGCTCAGGGGATATCAGTCGATGCGAAACAGGCTGGGCGTTGGTGCGGCGGCTGTTGCGATCGGGTTGGCGGCCGTGGGCGACGTTGCGGCTGCGCCCCCCGAGCTCCTGATGCGTGCCACCGAGACGCCCGTGCTGATCGGGCTGGCGACGAACGTGTTCCTTGACGTGTGTGTGGTGGTGGACGACAAGGAGCCGCTGCCCGTCGTCACGGACGTCGGTTTCTCGATGGATGGCACGACGCTGTACCGTGACGTGGCCGAGGTCCGCCTGGCCAGCGTTTCCGGCAGCGGCAAGCAGGAGCGGGTGAGTCCGTTCGGCGTGCCCGTGAGCGGGGCAGCCGTGTTTGCCTTCAAGGATCGGCAGCCCCTGGCTGCCGGCACCAACGTCTTCCGCGTCACGTGCCGCCTGCGGGACGATGCCAACCTGCTGCACCGCGTTTGCCTGCAGTGCTCCGGCGTCAAGTTGGCCGACGGCCGGCTGGTGCGCCCCCGCGATGGCTGGCAGCCCATCGGCAAACGCCTCGGCCTCGCCTTGCGGCGGGCGGGGGACGACGGCGTCGCGGTCTATCGGATTCCGGGACTCGTCGCCACCCCGCACGGGACGCTCATTGCCGTGTACGACCAGCGTATGCGGGGGTGGGCTGACCTGCCGGCCGACATCCGTATCGGGATGAGCCGCAGCACGGACAAGGGCCAGACCTGGGCGCCAATGCGGACGATCCTCGACATGGGGGAGCACGACAAGTTCAAGGGCAACGGCGCTGGCGATCCCTGTGCGTGGGTGGATCCGCGTTCGGGCACGATCTGGGTAGCGGCCCTGTGGAGTCACGGGGATCGCGGCTGGAGGGGGTCGGGACCGGGACTGACGCCGGACGAGACCGGTCAGTTGCTGCTGGTCCGCAGCACGGACGACGGACTGACGTGGTCCGCGCCGACGAACATCACGCGGCAGGTCAAGCGGCCCGACTGGCGGCTGCTGCTGCAGGGGCCCGGGCGCGGCATCGCCATGCAGGACGGCACGCTGGTGGTCCCGGCCCAGTTCAAGGACGCCGCCAACGTCCCGCATGCCACGCTCATGAGCAGCCGCGATGGCGGCGCGACGTGGGCCATCGGCACGGGGGCGGAGCCCCGCACGACCGAGGCGCAGGTCGTGGAGCTGGCCGGCGGCGCGCTGATGCTGAACATGCGGGACGACCGCGGCGGCTCGCGGTCGGTGGCGGTGACGCGCGACCTGGGGCGGACCTGGAGCGCGCACCCCTCCTCCCGCCGGGCGTTGCCCGAGCCCGTGTGCATGGCGAGCCTGATCCGGCTGTGGGCGCACGAGAACATCGCCGGGCGCAACCTGCTGCTCTTCTCCAACCCCGCTGTCGACAAGGCGCCCCGGCGGCGGCTGACCATCAAGGTGAGCGCCGACGAGGGGCTGAGCTGGCCGGAAGCCTACCACACGCTGCTGGACGAGGGTGTGAGCGCCGGCTACTCGTGCCTGACGGCGGTGGACCGTGAATCCGTCGGCATTCTTTACGAGGGCAGCGCCGCGCACCTGGTGTACCAGCGGTTCACGCTGCGCGACCTGCTGCGCCTGCCGCCCGAGGAGTAGCGGAGGACGGGAAAGCCCTTGCCAACCGCGTCGGGCTGGGCATAATACCCACTCGCAAACGGCCTTTCGCCGTCACGGGCCCATAGCTCAGTTGGTCAGAGCAGGAGACTCATAATCTTCTGGTCGCAGGTTCGAGCCCTGCTGGGCCCACCATCCGAAACCCCGGGAACAAGGAACCGAACATGCAGAAACGGGTTGCCTCTCTTCTCGTCTGCGTCGCGCTGGCCGCCAACGCCGCCGAACCGAGGCTGAACATCCTGTTCATCACGGCGGATGACATGAACTACAACACCCCGGGCTTCACCGGCAACAAGTTGCCGGGCATCACGCCGAACCTGGACCGCCTTGCCAGCCAGGGCCTCTGGTTCGTCAATGCGCACGTGACGGTGGGTGTGTGCCAGCCCAGCCGCGAGTGTCTCATGACGGGACGGTATCCGCACCGCAATGGCGCGATCGGTTTCTATCCCGTGCGCGCGGACGTGCCTACCTTGCAGGAACAACTCAAGGCCGCGGGCTACTACCTCGGCATCATGGGGAAGACGTCCCACCTCGCGCCGCCCGCGAAGTTCCCCTGGGATTTCATGCCGGACGGCGCGGAAATCCGGGCGGGGCGCGCCCCGTCCGCCTACTACACCAAGTTCAAGGAGTTTCTCCAGAAAGCCAAAGCCGCGGGCAAACCGTTCTTCTACATGGCCAATTCGCATGATCCCCACCGGCCGTATGCCGGGAGCGAACAGGAGCAGCAGAAGTCCAAAGGCAAGAAGAACGCGAACAAGCCCCGCGCCGCTCAGGTTGGCGATGAAAGCGCGGACAGCGAGGGGACGTATCCGCCGCCGGACCGGATCTTCAAGCCCGGCGAAGTGTCCGTGCCCGGCTTCCTGCCGGAGCTGCCCGATATCAGGAGGGAGGCGGCGCAGTACAGTTCCTCGGCCCACCGCTTCGATCAGACGCTGGGCGAGGTGCTCCGGGCGCTGAAAGAGGAAGGGCTGGAGGAAACGACGCTGGTGATGTTCCTGAGCGACAACGGCATCTCCATGCCTTTCGCGAAGAGCAACTGCTATCTCACCAGCACGCGCACGCCGTGGCTTGTCCGCTGGCCCGGCAAAGTCAAGCCGGGCACGAAAGACACCACGCACTTCATTTCCGGGATCGACTACATGCCCACGATTCTCGAGGCCGCCGGGCTTCCGCTGCCGGCAGGCATGGATGGCCGTTCGTTCCTGCCGTTGCTGACGGGCGGCTCGCAAGACGGCCGCGATCACGCGTTCACCTGCTACAACGACACGTCCGCCCGGAAATCCTATCCCATGCGCTGCCTGCAGAACGCGCGGTTCGGCTACATCTACAACGCGTGGTCCACCGGTGAGAACACGTACCGCGCGGAGTCCATGTCGGGGTTGACTTACAAGGCCATGGTCGAGGCGGCGAAAGCGCAGCCGGCCGTCGCCGCGCGCGTCGATCTGTTGCTGCATCGCGTGCCCGAGGAGCTTTACGACCTCCAGTCCGACCCCAACGCGCTGACCAATCTCGTTGCCGACGCGAAGTGCCTGGAGACCCTGCAACAGATGCGCAAGGACATGCTTGCCTGGATGGCGCAAACCGAAGACCCTCTGCTGGACGGCTACCAGAAGCGCGTCCAGTCCGCCCGGGGTTGGCGTCGATAAAGGAATCGGCAGCGCGTCCCGCTGCAAGTGGGGGTGCGGGGTTGCCCCGCGGTCTACAGATTCAGATCCCGGTCATCAAACGTCGGAATGCGTGCCTCTCTGGGCTTGTGGACCTTCAGCAGGCCCTTGCCCGCCTCCGCCTGGAGCGTCTTCCACTCCCCGTACCGCTCTTCTTTCTTCGTGTGCGCCGAGGCCCCGCCGCGCAGCTTCGTGACCTCGATGTACTCGATCACCCCGGTCAGGGCCTCGGCCGCAGTCGCCCGCTCCCCCTCCGGCGCCTTTTCCATGCCGTTCGCGGCGCTGATGATCGCCGGGGCGGCCAGGGGCGCCGATCCGCTCTTCATGACCTCATACAGCGTCCTGACGCTCCGGCCGGTGTGAACCTTCCCGAGGTAGCTGATCAGCCGCCCGTCATGCTTCATGCTCAACATCGGCTCCGCGAAATCCATCCGCTGGTCGTCCGTAACATCCCCGGTCCCGTTCGGCCCCACCATGCGGCGCACGGCCTGCGCGGCCACGCTTTCGAGGAGGCGTTTGTCCTGCTTCGCCAGGTCCAGCAGCACCTTGTCCGCCCCGCGGTCGGGCGAATAGGAAAGGGCCTCGATGATCCCCGCAAGATCTCCCTCGTCCTTGGTCGTGGCCGCCGCCGCCTGCAAAGCCACCAGGCTGTCCGCCCCGCCGAGCTGCGCCAGCACCCAGGCCAGAGACCGCCTCGGCTCCACGCCTGCCTTCGGAAACATCGCCATGGCTTCATCACGTACTCGTTTGGCAACCGCCGCATCCTCCTTGCGTGAGAGCAAGGCCAGCTCACAGCCCCAGAGTTCCTGAGCACCCGCGGCCCCTGCCATGTAAGCAAACACTTCCGGGAGCGTTTGCTCTCCTCCGAGCGTGAAGACCGCCTGCACGGCCGCCTTGCGGACAACATCATCCTTGTGCTTCAGCGCCGCTCGGGCGGTAGCCAGAGCTTCCTTCGCACCGCTCTCGGTCAGCGCCAGAAGAAGCGCGGCGGCAGTCTCACCATCGGCCTTTGCGAACAACTCAATCAGCCGACCGGCCGCTCCGCGCTTGGCCATGTCCACGATCAGCTTGCAGGCATGCTCGCGCACCCGCCACTGCTCCGCGGCCAGGTAAGGCGTAATATCAGCCGCCGCCTCAGGCCCAAGCGCTGCCGCCATCTGGGTCATCGCGGCCGCCTGGCGGAAGAAATCCTTGCTCCCCCGATCCTTCAGCACATCGCGGCAGAATTGTGTTTTCTCCGCCGCGCCGCCTTTAGTGGCAAGTTCCTTCTCGAACAACTTCACAGCCTCCGACGCCAGTGACGGCATCTCATAGACATTCTTGTCCTCTTCAATCTGCCTGATCAGAAGATCCAATTCGGTCTTGTAAACTACCCAGTCAGCTCCCATTCCAGCAGGCGCCGCCAGCGGATCGTCCTGCAGCCACTGCTTCATCTGCGCCAAATAGGGACGGTATGCCCCGGGGCGGGCGGTGACGGAGGCCGGAGTCAGACAGCCATACGATATGGCAGCCCCGCCATGCGCGAATTGCACTTTCTGGCGCAGTCCCCTGTCCAGGCGGCTTCGCCTAAGCAGATTCACTACGTCGCATTCCACGGATTCTCGATAGCCGTATTTTGCCAGCACTGCCCGCCCCTGCGTCAAACGCGCCCCGCCGAACATCTTGTCCATGATCTGCAGCTCGTCGGACACAAACACGATGGGCCCGGCCAGCTCCGCCAGCGTCTCGCGGCTCCACCCCGACAGGGCGATCCCGCCAGGGTCCATGGTGATAATCCTTTCGAGCGCCGACCTGACCATGTCCTTGTCATACCCTGCCTCGAAAGGCACGGAACTCAGCTTCGTTCCCTGGCCGTCGCCAGCTTTCTTGCCGCCGCTGAAAAGTGCAGCCTTGACCGCTGTTGTGACGTTAGCGATGTCAGTCGACATACCGGTGTATGCGCTTGCGGCCATCTTCAACAGCAACTGTTCGCGTTTGCTGTCGCCGGTCTGCGTGGCGCCGGCAATTGCGCTGATCGCCGTCATGCGCACAAACTCGGCGGGATCGTCGAGCTTCTTCACTAGTTTAGGCAGTGCTCCAAGGGCGCTGTCCGCGCCGCAAGCCACCAGTGTCAGGCAGGCGCCGTCCCGGGCGCGCGCCTCTGGGCTTTCGAGCAGCGCGGTCGCCTTCGGCACGATGTCCGCCTCGCCCCCCTTGAACCGCTTGCCCAGCTCGGCGGCGATACCACGCCGCATGTTGGGATAGAAATGGCCAAGCCACCCAAACAACTCGTCTGTGCCACGCTCATTCCACGGCTTGCCGCTGCGCTCCAGAAGCACCGGATCGTTCATCTGACCACGCGCGCTGACCAGCAGTTGATCCAGATCCTTGTCGTTCATCCAGCAGTTCGTATTGGCATCCTTCCCGGTGATGATCAACTGCTTGAGCGGAAGCGAGTGGTACAGCGCATACATCGCGGTCGGGGAAGTGCCGAGGTAGCCGGCGCCTCCGATGCCATCCTGCTCGCTCTGGATCACGAACGATCCGTCATGCCGCCGTGCGATCGTGTAGAACCAGCGCATGTTGCGCATGGCGGCGGTCACGCCTGGCTGTCCTACGATGTGGGAACTGAGCGGCGTGTACTGCCAGATAACCGGGCTGCCATGCCCCCCGCGGGGGGTGAACGCCGCGTGGCAGGAATGCATGGCGAAGTACTTGGCCTGGTATGGCTTGCCCAGCGCGTAGAAGGCGTAGGCGACACCGTAGTTCTTGCCGTTGCTGTCGTCCGACGGGTACGGCTGATGGTCGCCGTAGGGGATGCATCCCTTGTCCACGTACGTCCCGAAGAAGCGCGAGGCGCGTGCGATGGCCGCGTCGATCTCGGGGTGCTCGATGCCGGCTTTCTTCGCCAAGGCCAGCAGGAAGAAGCAACGGCTGCCGGCGTTGTTCATGCCTCCGTAGCCGGGGCAGCGGCCGTGCAGCTGCCCGCCGTTGACGCTCGGGAAGGAAAACGTATGCCCCCACGAGCCGCCGCCGCTCTGGCCCATGGCCGTCTCGATCGCCCGGTAGCGCAGTTCGGGCAGCACGTGATCGTCGCCTGTGGCGTCGTAGTAGATCGCCATTTCCAGCGGCCCGAACCCCCTGTGCCAGGAGAGCATGCCACCATCCTTGAGGGTCACGTCGGCGTTGATGTCCTCACACAGCTTCTGCGTGCGCACCCACTTGCGCACGAGCTCGCGATACTCCGGCTTGCCGGAGGCGACCAGCGCCAGCGCATCTCTCCAGCCGGCGGCGGTTCTCCCGTTCTTGTCGGGCTTGAACGCGCCTTCGATCACCTTCCAGGCGTCCTCGCGGATCCGCGAGGCGACCGGGCATTCCCAGGGCGACGCATCGCTGTAGGCTCCCATCACCTTCAACTGCAGGGTCAGGTTCGTGTGGAAACCGTCGACCGGGAACGCGCTGCTCGCCGCCTTCGCGACCTCCGCCTTCTTCGCCGTTTCACCCATCCACTCATAGATGTTCGAGTCCCCTTCCGCCTGCTTGAAGAGCGTCTCGAGATCGATGCCCAGCACATCCTTGCCGGCCGCGCGCTTCACCCAGTTGCGGTCGCGCCAGACGTGCAGCGTCAGCAGGCCCTTCCCCGACTCCTCCTCGGCCTTGATCATTGCATTGCCGATCGTGACCCCCAGGTGCCCGCCGGCGACGAAGTCCTTGCCCTGTACGCCGAGGATAACGTCTCCCGGCAGGAACTTGCCTTCGGCCGGCGAGCCCGGCAGGATCGCCGCCACCTGCACCTGGTCGCCTGCGAAGCCGCCGTTCTTCAGGCCGATGATCCCCGTCGGACCCAGGTTCCAGGTGACGGCAGCGGCCTTCCCTTCCGGAAGGCTCTGCCCTTTCGTCAGATCGGGCAGATTCGCCGGACGCGGAACCTCGTAGGCCTTGCCTTCCCGATCGTCTACCGTAGCCGCCGCCTGGGCCTCGGCGGCATCGCGCTCCTGCTGGGCGGCGGCGGGCAGGCAGAGAATCCACAGGCCAAGCAAGGCGGGAAACCAGTGTGGCCGCTTGATCATGACATGCTCCTGTTTTCGATTGCAGTCGACTGCTGCCGATTGCTGTCGGCAGCAGTCGAGTTCTTCCCTACGTGCAGTTCACGATCCCCCGGCAGGCCGGGTATTCCGTGCAGCCCCAAAAGGGCTTGTTGTCCTTGCGGGTGCGGCGCATGCGGGTCGGCGCGCCGCACTCCGGGCACTTGGGGCCTTCCTCCGCGGTCGCCTCCTGCTCGGCCCGTGCCTTGCTGCGCACGGAGCTCATCCGCTCGCGGAACCCGCCCTGCTCGACGAACTCCTCCCCAACCTTCCGGATGTACTTGTCCAGCGTGTTCAGCGTGCGCGAGATGAGGATCAGGAGCGTGTTCGCCCGCACGTTGCTTTCATCCGCGGAGAGCTCCGGCTCGAACTTCCGGAACTGCGCCAGGACGTGCAGGCAGAAGCCGCGGTTGATGTCGTCGCCGTAGTCCGGCGCGTCGAGGCGCACGCCGTAGATGCGCTGTGCCTCCGGACTCCCCATCGCCCACGGCGCCAGCCCCTGCATCATCAGCCACCGGCTGTAGTCGTCGCGCAGCTCGCACAGGCTCGCCCGCGCCACGTCGAGCAACTCGGTCGCGGTGGCGTAGGAGGTCATGAGGCGCTCGGAGCCTTCGGCGAAGTTCCGGCATCCCGACCGGGCGGCATGGGTCATCTGGGCATAGGTTCGGCCGCCGGGGTCGTTGCGCAGGGTCAGGAAGCGTTCGCAGAAATGCCCGGTGCCAAGCTCCACCACGTTCGCGAGCACAAATGCGTCGAGGAAGCGGTAGCCGGCCGATTTGCGGAAAAGGTCCATGGCGATTCCTTTCTTGTCTCTCGACTGCGGTCGATTGCAGTCGATCGCGATCGGCAGCTATCGAGAGCCTCCCTCCAGCACCGTCCACCCCGTGGCGCGGGCGAGGGGCACCAGCGCCCCGCGCAGCGCTTCCGGCAGAGGCCTGCCCGCATCCCACACCACGTGCACGGTCTGTTTCACCCGCGCGCCCGTCTCCTTGCGACGGCGAAGCAACTCCACCGCATTCGCCAGGAACCGTTCGGCCTGGTCCGGCGAAGCGACCACGCAAGAGGCCCGGTTGTACCAGAGCGTTTCGAAAACAAAGACATCGTCCAACACACCGTCAACGGCATCAACGTGAAGCACGTCTACCGGCCACTTGCCGCGGGGCAGCCGCGCCAGCCGCTCCGGTATCGCCGCGGCGGCCCCCGGGTTGCCGGTGAGAAAGACAAATGCATCGCCGCGACGCGTGAGCCAGGCCAGTTCCTGAACCAGTGTCCGCCGCGGAGGGCGCGGACGCACCGTGACCGGCGGAAGCGGCGTCAGCCCGTTTACCCAGGAACTCGACAGGGGCAGCGGCAGGTAAGCTTCCGCGTAACGGTTGGCGCGGGACAGGTAGTCGGTCACCACCATCACCAACGCCGCCAGGATGAGCAGCCGGATGAGCAGCAGATTGGCGCCGTCGAGCCGGTTCGCCCGATCCCGGTCCTTGGCCAGCATCAGGAGCGGTTCGTCTGCTCCGGCGGCGCTGGAAAAGTCCGGCACGCCCTGCCCGCGATCCTCTCCGGCGCCGATGGCGGACTCCAGGCTGTCGTCCGGCCCGCTCCCCGAGCGCTTCTTCTTCTCCAGCTTCCAGGCGGGCTCACCGCCCCCTTTGATCTTCTCCATGTACTTCAGGTCCGCCTCGTCCATGCCACCCTTGTCCAGGAAATCACCGGTGGTATCCTCGGCGAACCGGATCTGGGCGACATCGGCTCCCCGGGCCTGCTCCGCGGCCTGGCGGGCCGCAAGCAGCTTCGCCTGCCCGGCGGCGATCTCGGCGCTCTGATCGAGCTGGATCCGGCCGACGTGGGTCACCGAGTTGATCTTCGCCAGCCCATAGGCCAGCAGGGCCAGGCCCAGGGCGCAATGGCCCAGCCAGCGGCGCGGCCGCTGCGCCAGATGCAGCGCAAGCAGCACCAGCGCCGCGAGCCAAAGCGCCACGCTGAGATAGCCCCACAGGCTGAACATGTGCTGGGTCATGAGTCGCCCCCCAGGCAGCGCCAACGCCCGTCCACCGCAATCGGCTGCAATCGGCTGCAATCGATTGCAATCGTCCACTCACTCGCCACTTGCCATCTGCCGCTTTCCGCTTTCCTCACTTCTTCCCCTTCGCCACCGCGTCATCCCACTGGTTGAACGCATAGTAGACCAGGTTGACGCCGAGTTGAACGGCGGCGTCGCGCATCTCCGGGGTGACATCCGTGTAGCCCGGCGACTTCCATGCGTCATTCATGTCGCCGGGATGGTAGAACACGACCCAGCGGCCTTCGTGTTTGATCCCCAGGGCCCGCCTGCCCCCATGGTGCCAGAACGCGGGAGCCCCATTCGGGAACGTGAAAGGCAGTTGGTAGAGAATGTCGTCATCGGCAATGTCCAGAAGCGGCTTGTCGGGGAAGACCTGATTGATGAAGCGGCTGAAGGTCCGATGGAAGGCCGGGCTCCCGGCATCGGCCAGAAGCAGGCCTCCGCCAAGACAATACTCGCGCAGGATCTTCTGGTCCCCCACGGATACGCTCCCCATGCCGGCATTTCCCGTCAGGTAGACAAGCGGGGGGAACCCGCCCTTCGGGTATCTGGCAAGCAGCGCGATCTTGTGACTCTCGCCCTTGGATGCGATCTTTTTGAACCCCGTGGCCTTCGCAAACTCGCGCAGGAAGTTGATGTCCGCGCCGGAATCATCCATGCCGTCATCCCAGCCGGGGCCGCCATGATCCAGGCGGATGAAACGGATCTTGTAGTCATCCATGCCTTCCGGCCAGCCTCCCTGGGTTCCCCCGCCCTTGCCCATCTTGCCGACCTTGGCGCCGGCCAGCGCCTGGTACGTCACCTGCGTCTGGTCCTCCATCACCCGGTCGACCTCCGTGTCGTCGAGATCGGGGATTTCGAAGATGATCGCCGAGTTGGGCCGAAGCGTCATGCTCTTCTTCTTCTCCTTCTTCGGCTTCACCATCTTGACCATGGCTACCACCGGGTTGCCGCTGCCTTTCGGAACCCTGTAGGGCTCCACGCACCCCCCGAACTGCAGCAGCCACGGGATGAGGACGATGACCAGGACGTGAGTGAGAACGCTGGCGTGGAAGCTGCGCCGGGAGCGGGGATCAGGTCCGCCCGTGCGCAGGTTCTCAAGGAGTTTGTCGCCCCTGAGCGGCGCTCCGCTCTCGCCGGTGAATGCGGCGAACACCGAGCGGCTGTTGAGCATGACGTGCAGCCAGGCCACGTAGAGCAGGGTCGCCAGCGCCGGCCAGCAAACCCGCCACCATAGCAGGAGAATCGTGGCCCGGTCCTGCTTCCGGCCATCCAGTTCCAGGTTCGCGCCGAAGATCGCAAACGCCGCCTCCCAAGCCACTACAACGTAGGCGACCAGCAACGGATAGACCACCGCCAGGGATGCCCTCAGCAACCGGTAGGCCAGCCGCCCGCGGACGAGGCTGTATAGCCCGGCCGCCGCGCACACGCATCCCAAGGCGCCCATCAGCGGGAACAGCACCTGCAGGGCGAGACTGAGCCCGTTGCCCTGCAGCAAAGCCGCGGCACCCGCGTTGCGCCCCAGGAAGCCGCCCAGCACATCGGGCAGGACCCGGGCGGCGCCCGCCCCCAGACCGGCAAGCAGGGTCGCCGCCAGGCTGACCACCCGCGCCTTAAAGACAGACGCCTGCGTCGGGATCTCATGGATCCCGTCCACAGGCAGCCTGATCTGTTTTCTGCCCTCCATCAGAAGATATCGTCTTTCCCGACCGAATCCGGCATCTTCGGCCCCTCGACCGCCTTCTTGAGGTCCTTCTCAATCGCAGACTCCGGTTTCTGCGGTGCCACGACGGGCGCGCCTGCCGCCGCCTGCGGGGCAGAGGTTGCGCCTGCCGCCTTGCCCTGGGCGTCATCCGCAGGAGCCGCGGCGCCTGCCTTGGACGTTCGGGCCCCGCCCGGCGAAAGGCGCTCGCTGATGTCCTGCGGATTCAGTCCGTTGGCCTCCGCGATCTTCCGCAGCGACGATGTCGCGTCCGCCATGGCCTTCTCGATCCGCTGTTCCTTGGTCAACTTGCCGACATCGTCCCGCAGCAGCGACTTCTTCAAGTAGGCCATGCTTGAGATCCCAATCACCACGACATGGAAGACAAGGGTCACCATCACCATTTTCGCGAGGCCCACCCCCTTGAAACGATCCATCAACAACTCCGGCGTGACTTCAGCGGCATCGGTCCCTGCAGCTTGTTTGTTATTCATCGTTGTCTCCGCCCACTGTTCACTGATCACTGTTCACTGATCACTGTTCACTGATCACTGTTTACTGATCACTGTTTACTGATCACTGTTCACTGATCACTGTTCACTGATCACTGTTTACTGATCACTCTTCCGACTTCTCCCCCACGGCCTCAATAATGCCGCCGGCTTCGGCGATCGCCTGCATCACAGGCTCGAAGGTCTCTCTGGAAAGCGTTGCGTCGCACGTAAACTGCACATGCCGCTGCTCGTCCGCCACGGTGTTGAAGAGCGCATCCCGGACTCTCCCCTCCACAGCCTCGGGACCATCGACCCGCTGTCCGTCGAAGTAGATGGCTCCCCGCTTGTCAATCGCGACCCTGGCGGCGAGGGGGCTTCTGGTCTTCTCCACGTAGGCCGACCTGGGCAGCACGACATCCAGGCTCTTCTGCTTGGATTCCTCGCTGCAGACCAGAAAGAAGATGATCAGCAGAAACGCGATATCTCCCATGCTGGCAACCGGGACCACCACGGTCCGCCGCTTCTCCTTTTTCCACATCCCCATGACTACTTCTTCTCCTCCTCCCCGACGATCGCCACCACGCCGCCGCTGGCACTGATGGCTGCCAGCGCCTGGAAATAGGCCTGGTAGGTCGTCTCGCGGGTGGACTCCAGCATGATCAAGCGCTTGGAAGTCTCCAGTGCCGCCAGGTCCAGCGCCGCCAGCCTGGCCTGCAGTTCCGCCAGGGTCAGCGGCTTGTCGTTGAAGAAGATCTGATTGCCGCGCAGGTTCACGATCGGCGTCTTCTCCACCTGGGCCTGGGCCTGCTTCTCGCCGGAAGGGAGGTCCGCGGTGATGGACTTGACCTTGACCAGGCTCGTCGCCACCAGGAAGTAAATGATCAGCAGAAACGCGATGTCGGAGAACGAATCCGTCGGGATCGTCCCTGAGCGGTGCTTCTTCTCCTGCCGGCTCTTAAACATGCGCGCTCCCGTACACTGATCACCGATTACCGATCACCGATTACTTCTTCTAATGGTGTGTCAAAATGAACTCCAGCACGTCGGCCGCGGCCTCCTCGATCTCCAGTTCGATCTCGTCGCTCCAGCGGTTGTAAAGGCTTTGGGGAATCACCGCGCCCAGGGCGATCAGCAGGCCGGCCGCCGTGGTAATGAGCGCCTCGGCAATACCCGCCGCAACAACACCGCCTCCGCCTCCGACGCTGCCGGCCTCCGCCATGCCGCCGAAGGATGTAATCATGCCGGTCACCGTTCCCGCCATCCCGAACAAGGGGGCGGCCGTGCCGATCGTTGTCAGCACATCCAGCCGCTTGTTCACAACACCCATGGCCTGGGAGCCGTAGTCCGCCATCACCTGCCCCACCACCATGCGCATGGTTTCGGCGGCTTCGTTCTTGGCGCGCAACTGGACGTACGACCTGAGACCGACCATCAGCACCGAGGCGACCGGACCGCCGGTGGCGACGCACTCCGCGATGGCGCCATCCGGGTTGCCCGCCCGCAGGCACGCCAGGACTTTCGCCCGCATGGACTTGGTGTCGATCTTCCGGTTGGCCCGGAAGGCCACCCACCGGTCATAGACAACCGCCAAGGCCACGAGGCTGCACGCCATCAGCGGCACCATCATCGACCCGCCCTTCAGGATCTGTTCAAGCATGACTATCTCCTCTCTTCTGGCTGAGTAGCGAATTCACATCCCCCGCCAATCCACTGAAGAACCTTCACAGCCTCGGCCGGCGACATCGCCACGCGAGTCACCTCCAGCCCTTCCGCCGGGCTGATTACAAACTCGCCGGTGGCGTGACTGTACCGGCTCGCGCGGCATTTCACCAGGTCCACGCACTCCACGTAACGGCGCTGCGCCACGGCCAGCAGCACAAGCTGGCGCTCGGTCACGCACAGCCACAGGGGCGCGCGCCGCAGCCACCCGCCCGCATCCACGCGCGTCTGCGTGCGCAGACACAGCCGCGGCTCCACGCCCCCGGTCACTTCCCGCAGAAGTTGTTGTTCGAGTGGGTTCATGTCAACTGCCATCCGCCCGCCCCCGACAGCCGTCGATCGCTATCGGCAGCTTCCGATTGCTCCCGCCCCGCCTTCAGCGCCGCTTCCTCTCGTTCTTCAGCCCCTCCAGCATCCGCTGGCGGCTCTGCTCCTCCACTTCGATCATCTTGGCGAATACCGGATCCGCCAGGCGGCCGCGCGCCTGCTTGGCCCACTTGCTATCCGGAAAATCAAAGGTCACGCGCCGGTAGGTCTGGTAGGCCTTGTTGATGGCATTGCCCCGCCCCCGCCAGTCGCTTTCGCTCAGGGTTCCAGCCCACCGCTCGCAGCTCAGGCCGGTCCAGTAGAGGGCCTGCGAACGGATGTCGCCCGCGTCGTACGCTTCATTCTCGACCACCCTCTTGAACCCCTCGATCGCCTTCTCGTACCGATGCACGCGCATGAAGTTCTGGGCCGCGCGCAGGCCGGCCAGCCCGGCCAGCTCGTGATCCGGGAAGCGCTCCTGCAGCTTGCCGAAGATCAGGGCAGCCTTCAGGAACTCGGGGTAGGACTGCTCGTCCAGCCGCAGCACCTCGGACTTCGACTCCACGTCGGTCTTTTCCCGCAGCGGGTCCGCCTGCTCCTTGAAGGCCTGGCCCTTGTACTGGTAGTAGCCGCCCAGTCGCGACATTGCCTCGGGAATGTAGTCGCTTTTCGGGTACTTGTAGGCCAGCTTGACGTACTCTTCCACGGCGATTTCGGCTTCCTTCATCTTTTCGTAGACCAGCGCCGTCTTGAACTGGGCCTTGGGCGCGAATTCGGTGTCCGGATAGTCCGCCGGAATCTTCGAGAAGCGCGCCAGCGCGTCCTGGTACATCGGCAGCCTGGACTCGTCGTTCTTCGCCAGGTCCGCGTACTCCTGCGCCAGGTTCCCCAGAAGGTACTCCGCATGCGCGCGCAGCTCGTCGTCGCGATGCGAGGCAAGCGCCTCGGCCAGAAGCTTCTGCGCGTGCTCCATCTCGCGACGGGCCAGGCTTTCCTGGTCCATCTGCCGATGCTTCTTGGCCAGCTCGAAGTAACACTCGGCCAGCGTGAAGCCGGTCTTCACCGCCATTTCGTCGCCGGCAAAGCGCTTGCTGAACGGCTCGATCCCGCCGTCCGCCCCCTTGTTGACGCTCACCGTCACCGACTGCGCGGCGTCCTCGCCGGAGGCCGCGTAACCGACCGTGAGCTCGTCGCCATACCGCACCGGAAAGCCGTTGAGCTCGACGGGCGGAAACTGCGCCGGGAGGGCCGCATCCGCATAGCCAAGCGCGAAGACGCCCTTGAACAGCCCCGAGTGCGGCTCGGTCTCCCGCAGCGAAAACGCGCAGGACGCCCCGCTCGTGGCCTTCAGCGAGACCGAGGTCAGGTCGCGATCCGGTCCCAGATCCAAACCCGGCCCCAGCACCCGGACAAAAATCTTCTCCCCCACAAACGCCCGTGTCAGCGACTCGTTGTGGCCGGCGTTCATGACATCGAGAAACGCGTGGCTGCCCACGGTGACCGCCGCCGTCTGCCACTGCACCTGGTTGGTCGCGCCCAGATAGGCATAGCCGATGTGCACGACATCGCCGGCCCGCACGGCAAGCCCCGCGGGAATTGACGATGCGGGCAGCGCTTCGGCATCCTTCGTCGCGAAGCTTCGCGCCGGCCGCTCGCCGAGGATCAGCGGCACGGAGAACGAGAACCGCCCCTCGTCCAGCGGCGGCCGGTTCGACGGCGCCGCCGGCGCCGTGCCGAGCGTGTACCCCGCGGGAACCACGGCCGTGGCTGCTCCCGGCTGCCCGACCAGCTTGAGCGTCCCAGGCACGTTGATATCGAAGGGCGCGGCGGGCGGCTTCCCTCCCGCCGCCGCGGCCGCTCGCGCGGCTGCCGTCTGAACGTAAGCCCGGATCTCGCTGCTCCCTGCCAGCGCCAGATTCGGCGCCACCACGTCGAACCGCAGGCTCGCGCCGATCACGCCCTTCAGCGCGGTCTCCGCAGGCTCCACGTATGCATAGTGCAGAGCCCGCCGCGGGACCACGAGTTCGGGCCCCGGCGACCCGTTGCCAGCCCGCAGCCTGTTGCCGCCGTCCGCAGGCCGGGCTTTCTCGCGGCCCCCGGGAGTCGCCGCCGCGCTGCTCACCGTGTAGACCCCCAGTTTGGGCGCCGCGTATTGGGCATGTTCAACCGTCACGGATCGGTCGGCCGGTATGCCCGGGTCCAGGTTCTCCTGGTCCCGGTACGCTGCCGTCAGGGTGCCTCCGGAGGAGACCTGGATCTCGGATTCCCGTGCCGGCTTACCCTGGACTGGGAATACGCGGCCCAGGAAGCGCCCGCTGTGTTCCGACGTCTCCACCGCCTGCATGGTGGCTTCCGTGCCGCCGCTCGCGGAAACCTTGAATGCGACAACGTCCGCCGCGGGGCTCGCGTCCATGTCGGCGTCGTCAATCACGATCGCGACAGCGTCGCCGAGTGTGAACCGGCGGATTGGCTCCAGCTTCAGCGTGCGCCCCGCCGTGGTCGTTTCGTAGTTCAGGAAGGAGGCCGAAATCGACGCCGTGTTGAATGCAACTTGCAGACGCTGTTCATGCCTGTTGCGCTTGGGCGTCGCCGTGACCTCGTCCTCGTAGCGCGCCGTGACGTGGTCGCCGGGAAGCACCTCGAGCTGGCTGTTCTGGCGCAGCGTCATGAAGTCGTCCTTCACCGGCAGGCGCACCTTGCCGTCGCGGTCGGCGAGCGTGACCGACTTGATCGCGGGCGCCACGCCCTTGAACCCCAGGATCACCAGCCGCACCAGCCGGGCCCGCGTGCGGCTGCCGAACGCCACGTCCAGCCCCGCGCCGTCCGCCGCGTTCGTGATGGCCGCCGGCTGCGGGACTTGCGCCCGCACGCCTTCTGGAAAGGCCGCCGGATCGAACATGCCGTCCGCACAGGGCGCCAGGTCGGACTTGCCCGGCACATCGCACATCAGGACCGGCTTGCTGCCGGTGATCTTATCGGCACTGCCGTGGAACCAGACCTGGATCTCGTGCAGCCCCGGCTCCAGCCTGCGCTCGATCGCCAGCGGATCCTCGCTCTCCCTGGCAGCCGGCTGGCCGTCGAGCAGGAAGATCGTGGCGCCCTGCGGCTGGCCGGTCAGGCGGAACTTCCGGATGGCCGCCGACGGCTGGTGGAAAAGCGCGCGGTACCGCATCAATCCTGAGTAGTGCGGATGACCCGTATTCGCCAACTGCATAACAGCCTGTGTGATATTGGATACCGTGGCGGCCAGGTACGAGCAGGAGGCGCGGGCCGAGGTCAGCTCCATCTTCTCATACCAGTCGGGGGGCAGGCTGCGGTCCTTCGGGGCTGCAACGGAATATGCGTTCGCATAGGCTCCGAACGAGGTCACCAGCGGCCGGCCGTCCAAAGCCCCGCCAGGATCCGGGTACCGCGCCCGCGTGGTCCAGTCGAGGCCGTTCAGCGAAGTCTGCAGGACGAAGCGGCTCAGCGCGCTGCCGGCCTCGTCGAAGCGGATGGTCATCCCGCCCAGCGGCACATTGTCGTTCAAATCCACGCCGAAGGTGCGCGGATTCTCCGCGTCACCGACCTTTCCCAGCCAGCCGGGATAGGGCGCGGAACTGATCGTCATGTTCGGATCGCGGCCAGGCGCGCTCTCGGAGGCAAACGCCATGGCCTGGGCGCCGGCGGTCGGCACAAGGCCCTCGAACTCGCCGGTGTAGGGGCCGGTCTCCTTGAGCAGCAGGCGCCGGATCTCGTCGCCGCTGGAACTCTGGATCGTCACCGCCAGCGAGTCGACGCCGGCCGTCTTGCTCTGGTCCGGGTCGCTCACCCGCACGTACAACGGATTGCCCGGCCGCACGGCGCGCATGCCGAGCGCCCGCTGGGCCGTGGACAGGCCAAGCTCCTCCATGTCGAGCCGCCGCTCCCCTTCCCGCGGGGGGAAGGCTCCGGCCGTCAGCGACAGGTAAGCATCGGAGGCGATCCCGATCACCGTCTGCGGGTCCGGCGGCAGGTCTTTCATCCTGGCACGGAACCGGTCCGAGTAGCCGTAGCGGATCTCATCTGCGCCGAGAACCTGCAAGGTTTTGTCACCCGCCACGGGCGCCGCCAGCGCGGTCGGCATTTCCGCCCGGAACTTCTCCTTGCTGTCTCCGAGCTGGTGCAGCAGCACCCGCTCGCGGTCGCCGGACTTGGCCCAGACCTCGACCTCGATATCGGCCCCCACCCCCGAGACGCGCAGGGTCGGGTCGTTCAGGTTGATCTTCAGCGTCTCGCCCGGAACCATGACCTTGTGCTCCCGCGACACGCCCAGTTCAATCTCGCTGGCTTCCACCAGCTTGCGCATCTGGTACTGGAGCTTGCCGCGCAGAATCAGCGCGTCCGCGTGGTTCGGGTTCCCCCGGAGCACCGCACCGATCTCATCCAGCGCCTCCTTGAAATTCTCCTGGTCCATCAGCACCTCGGCGCGGGCATAGTGCAACCGGGCGCGGGCCGCGGGCGACGGGATGCGCGCCAGTTTGTCCAGTTCCTCCAGGGCCGCGCCGAAGTTCTTCGACACCCGGTCCACCTTCACGGAGCCCAGCGCGGCCCGCAGGTAGACCTCGGAATCCTTGTACTCGCGGGCATCCGCCACCTTGCGGTACCAGGCCCGCGCCGTCGGCAGCGCCCCCTTGATGAAAGCCAGATCGGCGTAGGCTATCTTAAGCTCTGCATCCTGCTCCGGGCTGAATGCCCCTTCGGCTGTCCTGGACCAGATGGTCAGATCCTTGACAAGAACCTCGGCATCTGCCGGCCGGCCCTCGGCGATATTCCGCTTCAGCAGCCAGAAACCATACTCCGACGGAAGTTTCTGAATCAGGGGCTTGTCCGCTCCCTCCGTCTTCTGCTGAATCCGGTCCGAATGGGCCAGGTACAGCTTCCAGGCAGAATCGAGGTTACCCTGGACAAATTCCGCACACGACTTGTAGATGCCGAATGCAGGATCCTTCTCGTCAACCGGAATTTCGACCGCGCCCAGCGCCACGGCAGCCTTGCCCGCGATCGCGCTCAACCTGCCACGGTGCGCCTGGGCAGCCGGCGGATTGTTGCCGCCCTGGGCGCTCAAACCGTCAATGCCGCTCTTCAACCCCGTTCGCGCCACGGAGATCGCGACCGATGGATTCCCAGCCGCCATCGCCTCCTCGGCAAAGGACGTCAAGGCGTCCGCAACACGCGGGAACCTTTTGTCATCCGGAGTATGGCAGGTGCGCCAGAACGCGGCGGCGTAGGGCACAATCTGGCCCCACTGCTTCGCGTCCTGAAACTCCTTGACCAGGCGCAGCCCAAGCTGCTCATAGCCCTGGCCCTGGGGATAGTTGCCGATGGGCGCAAGCTGTTTGAACAGGGACGTCACATGTGCGCGTGCGTCCGCGCTCAGCGTCGGCAAGGCGGCCACTTTCTGCAAGCCGTGCACCGGCACGGGCACCGGGGCTTGGCTAACCTGTTCCATCACGGTCTTCAGCGCGGCCTCGACGGCGACGGGCTGGGCGTCATCCGGCAGGGCCAGCAGCTCGCGGCTGAGGTAATCGGAATCCGTCGCCAGCATGGCGGGAGTCATGGCAAACTGCCCAAAATGCATGCGGTCCGCCGCCACACGGTGGTAGGAGGGGTCGAGCTTGGCATAGGCCGGTGAGGTCGCCAGGGTCTGCATCAAAGCACGGGCTGACTCATCCTGCGGGTTGGCCCCGTGCATCCAGATGCCAAACTGGAACTCCGGGATGTTTCCAGCCTGAACCTGGGCGCTGAGTATGCGTTGGAGTTCGGGGACAAGCGGCGCGACGGCCGCCTTGTAGCTGGCGTTCTGCGGGCCGTTGTGCATGAACCCATCCCATTCGGGCCCGCAGTAAATGGCATGCCCGCCCACCCGCGGGATCGCGGTTACCGCCTGCCGGAAAAGCGTCTCGCGGTCGCCCTCGCTGTTCGCGAGCATCGTTCGCAGCATGGCCACGGCATCAGACACCGGCGCCCCTGCAAACAAGCGGCCCCACAGCGCCATGGCACCGGGAATGGACGGGGTGGTTCCCAGCAGGTCCCCTTGCAGGTCATTAAAGGCAGCCAGTCGGTCCGCGTTCATGGACTCCCTGGCGATCTGCTTGCTGATCTGTTCATAGCGTGCGCCGAGATTCTCGTATTGTTTGCAGAGTTCACCGTGCTTGCCATCGCGCGTGGCGCCGGAGTTCCAGACGGCATCAATGGCGCTCTTGGCGGAATCAAACCGCCACAGCTCCGACTTCATCATGACCGGCACCATGGCGCTCAGCGTGTTGGTGCCCGCCACGGCATAAGTCCGCACCAGCGCCGCCTGCACACGCGGATTTCGCGCCAGCTGCGGGGAAAGCGCCTGCGCCTCGGCAACAGTCAGAGAGGCGTCGAACAGCGACACATCGGGCGCGGCCAGCGAGTTGAAAACAGCCGGCGCCCTCGCGACCAACGCACGCAGTTCGGCCGTCGAGAACAGATGTGCAATGCTCCGGCCCCCCGCCCCGCGCACATTCAGAGACAGAACGGTCTGCGCCCGGGCCGCCGGCAGGAGTGGCAAGGCCTTCAGGATGGGCGCCGCCCTGGCCTCCCGCCTCGGGGCGAGGTAGTTCAGGAAGTTGGGCGTATGTCCCTCTCTGAAATTCATCCAGCCACTGGCGACGAGCATGGAGCCCTCGTACGGCAGCGCGGCCACCAGCGCCTCGGCGGCCTGCAGGGGCTTGTCCAGCAGCGCATCCGGAATGGGCTTGTTTGCCCGGAACAGTTTGGTCGCTTCCGTGTTGTAAGGCACAATGGCCATGGCCCAGTCGATCCGCGCTTTGAAGGATGCAGGAATACGCGACACCGCCGCCAGTTTGGCTGCGGCCTCAAGCCAGGCCTCGTCTTCAATCGCGAACGATTCCAGCTTCCCGCAAACCCACTCGATATCCGCGGAATCCGGCACGACATGGGGCGGCGCGGCGCTGAAGATCGTCGCCACCCGGCCGCAGACCGCCGGCACGTCGTTACGCCGTTTCGCTTCCGCGATGAACCAGGCATCGAACTGCTTGGCGTTGCCAAAGGCGCGCAGGCGGTCACCATCTTCCCGCATCAGCAGGTAGGCGGACTCCGGTTCGCGCATGTCGTTCAGCAGCAGGCGGTAGGTCGCCGGCACCACTTCGGCGGCCAGCTGCGGGTCGAGCAACGGATTCTTCAGGAGTTTGCGATAGAAGCTGACCGCGCCCGGCCACTCGCCGGCCTGTTGCATGGCCAGCCCGGCGTAGTATACAACCGCCGGGGAGTCCGCCTGGTGGGCATCGAGCCACGGCTTCACCACGACCACCGCCTCGGCCGCCCGGCCCTCCTGCAAGCCCGTTTTGAGTATGTCGGCAACCGCAGCCTCGCTCTGCTTGTCCGCCTTCTTGAACGCCGTCACCTGGTCGTCGAGCGGCGAGGCGAAGGCTGAGCAGGCGAAGAAGGCGCTTGACAGCAATCGACCGCAATCGACCGCAATCGACTGCAGTCGAATGACCGATGACGGATGACTGATCACTGCCTTGCCCCCCCTCATCGCCCTTCCTCCAGCCTCTTGATCTCCAAATCGCTCTCCAGGTTCAGCAACCCTTCCTGCGAAAGCTGGGCGCGCGCGTAAGACGCCCACGTGCTCTCGGGGAAGTCGTAGGTCAACCGCTTGTAGATCGAGTACGCCGCCATCGGCTCCTTGAGGGTTTCGTAACACATGCCGGCCCAGTACATGGCCTGGGCGCGCACCTCCGGCCCGTCATACGCGTCGTTCTTGATCACCCGCAGGAACGAGTTGACCGCCCGCCGGCTCTCGCCGGCCCGCATGTAGGCCTGCCCGCCGCGCAGGCCGCCCTTTCCGGCCAGCTCGTGGTCCGGGAAGCGATCCAGCAGGCGCTCGAAAATACTGGCCGCCTTCAGGTACTCGCCGTCCGCCATCTTCCGCAGCGCCGCCCCCTCGAACTGCGCGTCCTTGTCGTCTGTTTTGGCCTGCAGCGGTTTCGCCTTCTTCTCGTACTCGTCCGCCGTGCGCTGGAAGTGGGTGCCCAGCCTGGCCATGGCCACGGCCAGGAATTCGGAATCGGGATACTTGTACGCCAGCTTGACATATTCCTGCGCGGCGATGTCGGGCTCGCCCAGCTTCTCGTACACGGTCGCGATCTTGAACTGGGCCTTGGACGCGTGCAGCGTGTCCGGGTAGCTGCCCGTGACATTCAGGAAGCGCGACAAGGCCGCGCGGTAGCGCGCCTCCTGCAACTCCTTGGCCTTCGCCCCATCCGCCTCCTCCAGCGTCAGGTTGCCCAGCAGATACTCGGCATGCGCCCGCGTCTCCGGATCGCGGAACTGGTCCATGGCGCCGGCCAGCATCTGCTTCGCCACCGCATACTCGCGGTCGGCCTCAACGGTCTTGCCCAGCGCCCGGTAGTTCTTCGCCACTTCAAGTGAGCTCTCAGCCAGCGCGAACTGCGTCCGCACCGCCATCTCGGGATCGTCGAACTTCTTGGAGAAGGGCTCGACCGTGCCATCCGCCCCCTTGCAGATCGCCACCGGCAGCGTCTCGGCCTGCACGCCGTTCGTGTCCGTGTAGCGCCCCTCCAGCACGTCGCCATACGCAACCGGGAAGCCGCTGCGCTTGACGTCGTACCCGCCCGCGCCGGCTGCGTCCCCAGCCGTGGCGTACGTGAGCGGGCACGCGCCCTGGAACACGCCCGAGTGCGTGTCGACTTCGAGCAG
>CAYOBW010000051.1:0-1434 GCA_964402115.1 uncultured Victivallales bacterium | reverse complement strand
GAGCCGGCCGGAAGCCGGGCCTGGCGGCGCGCCTCGATCTCGTCCTCGGTAAGCACCCCGTGGTCCGGCAACACGCCGGCGATCAGGGGAACGCTGCACATGAAACGGGTGTTTTTCGGGTCCGGCGCAGGGACGACCTCGCCCCTGACATAGATCGGAATCTCCGGGGTGTCGCGAAACAGCTGCGAAGGGGAGCCGCGATCCACGGCTACCAGGTGCGCCCCCAGTTCCACCGTGCCCGGCATGTTCACGTCGAACGGCGCCGCAGACGTCACGCCGCCCGCGGGCCGCGCCGCGGCTGCTGCCTTCCGCCCCGCCTCGGTCTGCGCGAAAACGCTCACCATTGAACCGGACCGCAACGCAAGGTGCGGCGCGACCACCTCCACATACATGCGGCGGCCATGGACAACGTCAAACCCGTTCGTGGGCGGAGTCGTGGCCGGAAGCAGCCGGTTGGCGACGGCCCAGCGCGGGCGCACGGTACCCTGCGCGGCCTCCCAGGCCCGGCGCGCAGCGGCAGACAGGGAGCCCACCGCGTCCCAGTTGACCGGTGTGAAGCCCGGACGCAGCCCCACCGGCGGCTCCCGCCTGGGGCCGATCGCCGCGACCGTCGCATGCGAAAGCCTCAGCTCAGGCGTCGCGAAGGCGGCATGCGCGGCGGAGGCGGACCGGTCGGTCGGCACGCCGGGATCGGTGTTCTCCGCGTCCCGATAGGCCGCCGTCAGCGTCTCGCCTTCGCCCACCGTGATCTCCCTTTCGTCGGCCGGCGCCCTCGCAACCGGAGTGACGGACACCCTGAAGATGCCGGTGGCTTCCCCGCTCTCCGTGGCAACCACGTTACGCTTCCCGCCGCTCTTGCTTTCGAGCGCAACCTGCACCGTGTCCGGCTTGGCAGAGACGTCCATGTCCGCGTCCCGTATCGTCAGAAGAACCGGCTTGCCGAGGGTGAACCGCAGGAGCGGCTCGTAATACTCGGCATCCTCGCCATTGTGGTCTTTCCGCGTCTCGAAGAATTCAAACTGCATCTGCGCCGTGGTGAAGGCGACGTTCAGGAAGCGCTCCAGCTTCTCCTTGGCCTTCGTGACGCACCGGTCATCGACGTAACGGACCGCGATCCGGTCGCCGGTGAGGATCTCGAGCGTGCCGTTCTTGTTGAGCGCGGCAAAATCCTCGGCCACCGGCAGCACCCGCTTCCCGCCGGCATCCGCGAGGCCGATCTTGTTGAGCGCCGGAACAGGGCCCTCCTGCTCGATACACACCAGGTTCAGCAGGCGGGCGCGGGAATCGGGCGCAAACCGAACCTTGAAGTCGGTCCCGTCGGGATTAGCGGCGATCGTCGCCCGCCCGTTGCGGAGCGCCAGCGCGCCCTTCGGGAAGGCCCCCGGATCGAAGAAGCGGTCCGGGCAATCGACCAGCATCTCCGAATCGTCCAGA
>CAYOBW010000050.1:0-32383 GCA_964402115.1 uncultured Victivallales bacterium | reverse complement strand
CCTCGAGACTGACGTTGCGCCGACCGGTGGGGCGAGCGCAAGTCAATAGAACGCAAATGCGCCCACGCTCCGGTCGCCCCCTCCTTTTGCCTTGCCGCCGACAAGCATCGGTGCATAAATGAAAGCCACGCGGCGGATCGCCGCAGGGCAGGGGAGCGGGTTGCGACAACACATGAAGATGCGGCTTGGACGGATGGGTTGGGCGGGTGGCGTGGCGTTGCTGCTGGCTTGGAGTGTGACGTGGTCCGGCGCGGCGCCGGCGCCATGCAGGATCGAGGTCGTGGAGCGGGGCAGTGGCTGGCCCGTGCCGCTCGTTGAATTGCGCACGATGCACCAGGTGCGCTTCGTCAGCGACAACGCCGGGGTGATCGCCTGCGATCTGCCGGAGCTGATGGGGCGCGAGACGTGGTTTGACGTCAGCGGGCACGGGTACGAGGTGGCGAAAGATGGATTTGGCTACCGGGGGGTGCGGCTGACCCCGGAGCCCGGGAAGACGCTGAAGGTCGAGGTCACACGCACATGCCTTGCACGGCGCCTGGGACGGCTCACGGGCGGCGGCCTGTTCGCGGAGAGCCAGAAGACCGGCCGCGAGGAAGCCTGGGTCGAGTCCGGGGTGCTGGGCTGCGACTCCGTGCAGGTCGCTCCATATCGCGGGCGTCTCATCTGGCTGTGGGGCGACACGACGCTGGCGCACTATCCGCTGGGCGTGTTCGACAGCACCAGCGCGACGACGCCGCTGCAGCCGCTGGCCGTTTTCGAGCCGCCGGTGCGCGTGGTGTTCGATTACTTCCGGGACGCGCAGCGCCGCCCGTGCGGCGTGGCCAAAATGCCGGGAGATGGGCCCACGTGGCTTTCGGGCTACGTGACGTTGCCCGATCGCAGCGGCACGCCGCGACTCGTGGCCTGCTATGCGAAGATCAAAGGCTACCTGGAGGCGGTCGAGCGCGGCCTGTGTGCCTGGAATGACGCCGCAGGGCGCTTCGAACCCGTGCGGGTGGTGTGGCGCAAAGCCGGCGAGGCGCCGCAGCCGCCGCTGCCGGAAGGACATCCCGCCTTCTGGCGGGATGCGGAGGGACGGGCATGGGTCCTATTCGGCAACCCGCTACCGACCCTCCGTTGCCCGGCCACGTTCGAGGCGTGGCAGGATCCGGCCACATGGGAACCGCTGCGGGCGCAGGAGAGCGTGCCGGCCGCGGGCGACGGCGGGCCGGTCAAACCGCATTCGGGTTCGCTGGCGTGGCATGCGTGGCGCGGGCGGTGGGTGACGGTCTTCATGCAGCATTTCGGGAAGCCCTCCGTGTTCGGCGAGCTGTGGTACGCCGAAGCCGACGAGCCGACGGGGCCTTGGGGGCCGGCTGTGAAAGTGCTGAGCCACGACAACTACACCTTCTACAACCCGCGACTCCATGCCGACTTGACCCCGACCAACACGCCCCTCTTGCTTTTCGAGGGTACGTACACCGTGCAGTTTGCCGACAAGCCGGCTCCGACGCCGCGCTATGACTACAACCAGGTCCTCTACCGTCTCGACCTCGACGATCCCGCCCTCGCCCCCGCCCAGCGTGGTGCTCGAGGGGCACGGGCCGTTCGTTAGCGGATCGGGGCCGCGAGAATTGGCTTGGAGCGCTTGCCCGGAGTGTGTAAGGTACCCACTCCCTGCAAGGCAGCAGAGGAAGATGGGGACGGCAGCGATGGAGACGCAAAACGGCCAGACGGACGGGTCGACACCGGTTCCGGTCAACGAGGAGCTGGTGCTGGATTTGAACTTTGTGCCGGCGTGGGCGCGCAAGCCCCCGACTGCCAGCCAGTTCGATCGGCACGGCGACGACGCGCGCGATACAGGCATGTCCAGGCGCGGGGGGGGCGGGCGCGATAGCTACGGCCATGATCGTGACCGTGGCCGTGAGCGCGAGCGGCGCCCGGGGCGGCCCGGCGATCGGGATCGGCGCCCCGGACGGCCCGGCGGCGGCGAGCGGGGGCGCGAACGCGACCGTGATGACCGCGGCCCGCGGCCGGCTTCGACGGGGCCGGCTGCACCGCGCGCACCGGCGCCCATGGATCGCGAGGAGCGCTTCGAGTTCCCGCCGGTTTCCATCTCGATCGTGCCGAAGCCGAAGGGGCTGTCGGTTATCGTCCACAAGATCCACACCTCGCGGCGCGCGTTTCCGCTTTCCGAGGTGGCTGGCGTCTTCCTCTCGAATCTCGAGTTCTGCGACGTCAAGATCGAGGCGAATCGCGCCGCCGAGCGCATTCACTTGTACCAGTGCCAGGCCTGCAAGATGCTGGCGTTGGATCGCGGGATCCTGCTGGGGCATGTGCTGGCGCGCCATTTCGATGAGCGCTTCGAGAAAGCCGAAGTGGAGTCCGCGCCGCCGACCGGCGATTTCGTGGTGATGGCCCGCTGCGGATTGAGCGGCACCCTGCTGGCGCCGCCGAACCACCACAGCTATGCCGCCCGCGTGCGCGAGGTGCGGCAGGCGCTGTATCCCGCCATGGGCGAGGAGCAGTACCGGCAGCGCATCGAGTCCGTGCGCGACCCGGCCCTGATCGAGCAGTGGAAGGCCAGTTGCTGCCGTCAGACGGTTTACCGGCTCAAGCAGCCCGAGGGCGCGGCGTCAGGTGCGGACCTGTCCCGCGCGGACGCCGAGTCGCTCTTCGTGCGCGAGCTTGCGCCTGCGTTGGTTACCGAGTCCTTCCGCGGCGTGCTGCCGGCGGTGATCGCGAAGGAGATGGAGGACGACCGGTTGCGGTTTTCCATCCGGGAGATCTGGAACCGTGAGGGCCGCCATCCACGCTCGCTGCTCTTCGCGCTGCGGGCAGCGTTCCGCCATATGCACCTGCACACCTTTCGGGCGGGCGGCAACGAGATCTTCATTTGCGCCGTGGCCCCGTCGCCGCTCGATCCCGCCCGGGCTGTCAGCGCCATTCGCGAGGTGCTGTTGTTCCTGCAGGATCACCCCGGCTGCACCAGGCTGGCCCTGGTCGAGGGGCTGCGGCCGGGCCAGGACCCCGCGGGACCGGGCGTCAGCGAACTCCTGTCGCCCCTGAGCTGGCTGATCGAGAAGGGCCACATCATCGAGTTCTTCAACGGGACGCTTTCCGTGCCGCTTGCGCGTCGCACCGAAGCCCCGTCCGAAGCCCACGCGCCCAGCTCCGAGTGAGCAGGTGAATGGGGATGGTGACGATATGCGACGCGTGGCTGCAGGGTGTCTATCGGCGGGGTTGCTGCTGAGTACGGCGTGGGCGCAGGACGGCACGGAGTGGCAGAGCGAGGGCCGGCTGGCGCTGAACAAGGAGCCCCCGCGCGCCACGTTCATGACGTTTCCCGACCTGGCTGGCGCGCTGAAGCTCGAGCGCGAGGCTTCGCCGTTTTTCCTCTCGCTGGACGGCGCCTGGCAGTTTCACTGGGTCAAGCACCCCGACGAGCGGCCGCGCGACTTCTGGAAGCCGGCTTTCGATGTCGGCGCGTGGAAGAACATCCCCGTGCCCTCCAACTGGCAGTGCGAAGGCTACGACGTACCCGTCTACGCCAACCAGAGCTACCTCTTCAAGCGCGACTGGCCGCGCGTGATGGGCGAGCCGCCGGCGCCTTTCACCACGTTCGTCAACCGCAACCCCGTCGGCTCGTACCGGCGCGACTTCGAGGTGCCCGGCGCCTGGGCTGGGCGTGAGGTGTTCCTGAACTTCGACGGCGTGGACTCCTTCTTTTACCTCTGGATCAACGGTCGTTACGTGGGCTTCAGCAAGGACAGCCGCACGCCCGCCTGCTTCCGCATCACGCCTTACCTTGTGCCCGGCCGCAACGTGCTGGCCGTCGAGGTGTATCGCTTCTCCGACGCCAGCTACCTGGAGTGCCAGGACATGTGGCGGCTGAGCGGCATCTTCCGTAGCGTCTTCCTGTACGCGACGCCGGGCCTGCACATTCGCGATGGCTCGGCCGTTCCGGACCTCGATGCGGCCTGGCGGAACGGGTCGCTGGCCATTCGCGCGAACGTGCGGCGGCTCGGTGACGCTCCGGCCGGCGGCGGCAGGCCGGCCGTCGTGGCGCGCCTGTTCACGTCGGCCGGTCAGCCGGTGGCCGAGACGCCGTTGACCGGGGCGGCGGAAGAGCCTGCCGTCGGCGCGGACCTGGTCTTCACGGGCCGCCTGGCGGTGACGGCGCCCGAGAAGTGGACGGCCGAAACGCCGAACCTCTATACGCTGGTGCTGGAGCTGCGGGACGGCGCCGGCACGGCGGTCGAGTTCGTTTCTTTCGAAACCGGCTTCCGCAAGGTGGAGATCGTGGACGGCGTCTACCGCATCAACGGGCAGGCCGTGAAGCTCCACGGCGTCAACCGGCACGAAAACATGCCGGAGCGCGGGCACGCGGTGACGCGCGAGAACATGCGGCTGGACATCGTGCGGTTCAAGCAGGCGAACGTGAACCACGTGCGGACGAGCCACTACCCCTGCGATCCGTACTGGTACCGGCTCTGTGACCGCTATGGCATCTACGTGCTGGATGAGGCCAACATCGAGTCGCACGGCTACTACTACGGCAAGGAGTCGCTCAGCCATCCGCCCGAGTGGAAGGCCGCGCACGTGGCGCGCTGCGTGGCGATGGTGGAAAGGGACAAGAACCACCCCAGCGTGGTGGTGTGGTCGCTGGGCAACGAGGCCGGCCCCGGCGAGAACTTCGTGGCGGCGAATGCGGCGATCAAGCAGCTCGACACCTCCCGCCCCACGCATTACGAGCGGAACAACGCCATCGTGGACCTGGACAGCAATCAGTACCCCGGCGTGGACTGGGTGCAGGGCCTGGCGCGGGAGCAGAATCGGAAGAAGCCGTTCTACATCTCCGAGTACGCGCACATCATGAACAACGCCATGGGCAACCTGGCGGATTACTGGGAGGCGATTGACGTCGGCGACTCCATCATGGGCGCCTCGATCTGGGAGTGGGTGGACCAGGCTTTGTGGCGCACGCTGCCGGACGGGACGCGTCACCTGGCCTATGGCGGGAACTTCGGCGACCAGCCGAATGACGGGCTGTTCATCGTGAAGGGCGTGGTCTTTGCCAATCGCGACCCGAAGCCGTGCTTCTGGGAGGTCAAGAAGGTCTACCAGGACGTCGCGGTCACGCCCGTGGACGTTGCGAACGGCCGCGTGGAGGTGTTCAACAAGCACTTCTTCGTGTCCCTCGACAAGTTCGCGGGCGCCTGGTCGCTGGCCGAGGACGGCGTTGAGATCGAGCGCGGTACGCTGCCGCCGGTTGCGGTCGGGCCGCGGCAGAAGGCGGCCGTGACGGTGCCGTTCCGCAAGCCCGCGGTGAAGGCGGGCGCCGAGTACCACCTGACCCTGACGTTCGCCCTCAAGGCGGACACGGCGTGGGAGCGGAAGGGTTATGTGGTGGCTTGGGAGCAGCTGCCGGTGCCGTTTCCGGTCGAGGCGCCCGCGCCAGCGGCAGTGGCCAGCCTGGCGGCGCCCTGGGTGACGGAGGAGGCTGAGCGGGTGACCGTGTCCGGTCGCGGGTGGGAGGCGGTCTTCAGCCGCGAAACGGGGACGCTGGCGACCTTCACGGTGAACGGCAAGACCGTCTGGGAGCACGCGGGGCCGCAGCTTCAGGCCTTCAGGGCGCACACGGACAACGACAAGTGGGCCTGCGGGCCCTGGTATGAGAACGGGCTGCACACGCTCCGGCAGCGCTGCCGCGCGCTGCGCGTGGAGAAGCTCCCGGCCGGCGTGGTGCGCGTGGTTGCCGAGACGACGTCCCAGGGCACCCACGGCGCGCGGGCCAGCGACCTGGTCAGCGGCCAGCCCCGCCTGACGACGACGCGCGAGCTGGGCGCCGCGGATTTCCACTTTGACTGCTCAACCACCTGGACGATCCGCGGCGACGGCACGATCCACGTCTGGACCGGTGTGACGACCGTGGGGCCGGCAATCGTGCTGCCGCGGCTCGGTCACCAGCTCGTGGTCAAGAAGGCGTTCGACACCTTTACGTACTTCGGGCGGGGTCCCGAGGAGAACTACCCCGACCGCAAGACGGGGTCGGCGGTGGGGCGCTACACGCGCAAGGTCGCGGACCTGGTTGTGCCGTACGTGAAGCCGGTGGACATGGCCAACCGCGAAGACGTGCGCTGGTGCGCGCTGACCGACGCGGCCGGCGATGGCGTGCTCGTGGCGGCTGACACGCGGCTGGCGGCGGCGGCGCTGCCCTACGCCCCGCTGGACCTCGTGTTGGCGTCGCATCAGTACAAGCTGCCGAAACCGGAAGCCGTGCACTTGTCGTTGTCAACGGCTGTGCTGGGCCTGGGCGGCGCGAGTTGTGGCCCGACCCCGATGGAGCGGGATGTGGTGCGGGCCAAGTCCTTTGCCTTCGGGTACACCCTGCATCCCTGCGGGAAGTCGGCAGGCGACCTCGGGGCGCTGGCGAGGATGCGCGTTCCCATCGTGGCGCCGGTTTCCATCTCCCGTGGCCCTGACGGTCTCGTTGCCCTGGCGTGTGCGACGCCGGGGGCGAAGGTGACGTACAGCCTGTCGGCCGAACCGGGAGCGCCCGAGCAGGTTTACACGGCGCCGTTTGCCCTTGGAGACGCGGAGGGGGTCAGCGCGCGCGCCACGCTGGCCGGCAGCGTGGACAGTCCCCGCGCCGCCCGCGCCTTCCCCGCACTCCTGCCGCGCCACCAGTGGCGGATCGTGAAGGCTGACAGCGTCGAGCGTGGGGAGGGCGAGCCGCAGCACGTGCTCGATGGCGACCCCGCAACGTTCTGGCACACGGCCTGGTCGGGCGGTGCGGTCCCCCGCCATCCGCACGAGCTCGTGATCGACATGGTTACGCCGACGGAGGTTGCGGGCTTGCAGTACACCCCGCGCCAGACGCAGGCGAACGGGTCCAGCAACGGCCGCGTCAAGCAGTATGCGGTGTATACGAGTGCCGACGGCAAGGAGTGGGGGACGCCGGCGGCGGAAGGCGTGTGCGCTGACGGCGAGGCGCCCAGCGCCATCGCCTTCGCGGCGCCCCGACGCGCGCGGTTCATCCGGTTCGTGGGGCTCTCCGAGATGTCGGGAAACCCCTGGACCGCCGTCGCCGAGCTGGACGTGGTCCCTGTGCGCCGCGGGGGCAAGTAGCGGTATGTTCAAGGAGATGCATCGCATGCTGGTTCGCCGGGCCCTATGCGCACTGATCCCTGCGGTCCTGGCAACGGGGGCCCCGGCCGCTGAAGTGGAGCTGCGCGTTGCCAACCCGGCGACGAATGGAACCGTGATTGCGCTGCTGTTCGACTCGGCGAACACGTTCGTCAATCTGCGTGACCCGGTGAAGACGATCACGCTGCCGTCCGGAGGCGCCCTGCCTGGGCGCATCGCGGACCTGCCCGTGGGCGAATATGCGCTGGTCGTGTACCAGGACGACAATGGCAACGGACGCCTCGACAAGAACTTCATCGGCATACCGCGGGAGCTTCTTGGGTTCTCGAACCGCTACTGGCCGGAAGGCCCGCCCTCGTTCGCCCGGGCGGCGTTCCGGCTGGACGAAGGCGAAACGAAGGCGGTCGATGTCGAGCTGCGGTCTGTTTTTGGCAAGGTGGGGCTGCTGGGGGTGGGTGTCGGGGTCATCTCGCAGACCAGCCCATATCGCGGTTCGGGGCACGTGATCGTGCAGCCCATCCCGGCGATCAGTTACGTTGGCGAGCGGGTGCAGCTCCTGGGACCCGCGGCCCGTTGCGGCCTTGTCAAGTGGGGCGAGGTTGGCCTGGCCGCGACAGCCGGCTATCGTGTGGGCGCGTACAGCGAGGGAGACAGCGCGTATCTGCAGGGGTTGGGCGACCGCGACGCTACGGTGATGGGGGGGCTGGCTCTCCAAGCCGGGCTGCCCGCGGGCTTCGATGTCTCGGTCGGCTTCGAGCATGATCTCCTCGACCGCACGGGGGGCGGCAACGGTCGCGTGGGCGTGGACAAGGCCTTTCAGCGCGGTCTGCTGACGGTTTCACCGGAGCTGGCTCTGAACTGGCTTACCGCGGAACTGGCCGATTACGAATACGGTGTGCCGGAGGCTCGCGCGCGCGCAGGAGATCGCCCGGCGTACACGCCGGGCGCTGTCCTGGACCTGGAGGTTGGGTTGGGCTTCTTCGTTGAATTGTCGGGCGCCTGGCGAGTTATCCTGAACGGCAGCGTCACGTTCCTACCGTCCGACGTCACGGCGAGTCCGATTGTGGACAAATCGCGGGTGTTCAGCGGCTTTGCGGCTGTGAACCGGATCTTCTGACACCTGTCGCGGCGGGAGGTTGCCATGTCAAACGCGAGCTGTGCTGCCGATGCCAAACCACCGTGCTCCGATCTCGCCATCTGGTCGTGCGTGCTTGGCGTCGTCGGGTTGTTCTGCCTGGGGCCCTTCGCCTGGCTGCCGGGGCTCATCTGCGGTCATGTGGCCCTGAACCGGATCGCGCGTTCGCGCGGTGCCTTGGGCGGACGCGGTCTGGCGTTGACCGGAGTGTGCGTTTCATACGCGGCGCTAATCGTGAATGTGGCCATCGTGGCGGTGGTTGTGCTGGTTACCGGCGACGGTCAGCGTGCGCTGGCGGGGCTGCGCCAGCGGCTCAACTACGCCTTCACGGTTGCGTGCGACGGTCCCGCCGGGGCGCAGGGACAGGCGGCGAACGAAGCGGTTGCAGCGGTTCTGGATGCGCGGCTCGCTGCCGCCGGCATCAAGCACAAGATTCTGCCGGTGGCTGCCGGCAACAGCGTAGAGGTGCGTGTGGCGCTCGTTGGCGACGCCAGCGCCGAGCACGTGCGCGGTTTGCTGACGTGCGGCGGCAACCTGGAGCTTCGCCTCGTGTACGAGCACAATGCCGAACGGGTGGCCGAGTTGTTTGACAAGGGACTGGCGCCTGCCGGCTACCGCAGGGCGCGGTTCGCCGGCAGGGATGGCTACGAGGCAGACGCAACGGTTCGCGGCGATTCACGGCCAGCGGTCGCTGCAGGGCCACTGGCGAACTTCCACGTGCCGGATGAGTCGTACATGTTCATGCTCAACCGCGAACGTGTTGACGGTCGGGATCTGCTCCAGCCGGTCTTTGTCGCTCGGCGCGCGGCGTTTAGCGGTGTGCATGTGAAGGAAGCACTGGTGGATGTCGATGCCACCGGTCGGCCCTCGGTTTCGCTCGCGTTCGATGCGGAGGGAGCGAAGCGCTTCTTCACCCTGACGGGCGACTACGCGCCGGGCGGACGGCTGAATCCGGATCCGAACGGGAGCCGCCAGCTTGCCGTTGTCGTCGACGATGTGCTGCTGTCGGCCCCCATCATCCGGGAGCCGATTGCCGGCGGTCGGGCCGTGATCAGCGGGAACTTCACGCTGGCCGAGGCACGGAGCCTGTCAGCCGCGTTGGGCGCCGGCCGGCTGCCGGCGCCCGTGCGGGTGGTGGGCGAACGGGGGTTGTGACGGCCGTCGCTATTTCAACCCGCCCTGGATCTGGTCCGTCGTGGGCGAGAGCGTGAGGCCGGGCAGGCGCCCGCCCTCGGCGTTGCACACGCGACAGATCACGCCCCAGTTGCCGCCGCCGTTGACGACCTTGAGCAGCAGCTTGTTGACGCCGGCCTTGAGGTTGACGGCTACCTTGTCCTGGCCGGCGGTGACCGGGCGGCTGGCGTTGAGCTGGTGCACGAGCGCGCCGTTCATCCAGGCCTTCACGCCGTCGTCCGAACCGATCTCCAGGCGTGCCGCCGTGTCGGCGGGTACGGTGAGCTCGGCCCGCATGTAGATCACCTTGTTGTCACCGCCGATGGGGTTCAAGTCGAACTCGATGCCGCCCTTGTTGGCGCCGACGACGCGCCACGCACCCGCCTCCGGATTGGTTTCGGGCGGGAACGCGTTATCGAACAACTCGTTCATACCCTTGCCGCTGGGGGCGAAGACTTCCGAAAGCCGCCAGACGGCCACAAAGCCCTCGCTCCTTTCGAGAAACGCGATCGTCTCCTTCGCCTTCTGACGCACTGCGTCGCTGGGGCCGCTCTGGACGAGTTCGTCGGCTGTTGCGCGCGCCTCGGCGGGGAAGGACGCGGCCATGGCCAGGGTCATGCCGGCGGCCGCGAGGGCGGCCTCCTCGCGCAGGGCTTCGCTCTGCCGCAGCGGCAGGACGAGCGCCAGCGTCTTGGGGTTGCCCACCTTGGCGACGCCGGGCAGCAGTTCGCGCTTCTCGCCATCGTCCGCGGCAACCGCGAACGCACCGGCGAAGATAGCCGTGGTCTCGTCCGGGGTGCGCGTGTTCGGCAGCTCCATGAGGCGCGCCAGGCCGCGCAGGGCCAGGACCCGGGTGCGGGCGTCGCCCGCGCGCTTCAGCAGGTCGAGCATCGGCGCGACGGCATCCGACGTGGGCCAGTCGGCGAGGGCGCGCACGACGGGCTCGCGCAGGGCGTCGGCCGCGGAGGCCTTGAGGATAGCTGCGAGCGCGTCGCGTCCGCCCAACTGGGGCAGGATGCGCAGGATGGTGCGCTGGCCATCGGCGTTGGCGCCGGGCAGGGCAGCCAGCAGGGCGGTCGCGCGCCGCTCGGGGTCGGCGATCTCGCGCGCCGCGGTGACGACCGCGCGCTCGGCGAGGCCGCGCTCACGCTCGGCCGTGGTGGCGAGCAGCAACGCCACGAGTCGCCCGCAGTCCTCCGCCCCGGCCACCTTGCCGAGGGCATTCCAGGCCGCGGCACGGACCTCGTCCTCCGACGCCTGGGCGAGTTTGACCATCAGCGGGGCCGCGTCGCGCGCGACCGTGTCCCCCAGGGCGGTGATCGCTTCCACGCGTGCCGCGACAGGGCCGTTGGCGGCGCGGTCAAGGAGGAGTCGCACCCCGTCCTTGCCACGGACCCGGCGCAGGCTGGAACGGGCGGCGGACCGCTCGTTGCCGTCGCTGCCTGCCGCGCGCTCGAGGAGGAGGGCTGTCGTCTCGGCGTCGGGCTTGAGCGCGCCAAGGGCGCGGAGCGCCGCCACGCGAGCGGGGACGTCCGCGCCGCCCGCGGCCTTGCGGAGGGCCGGCACCGCTTCGGCGTCGCCGCGATCGGCGAGGGCGTCGAGCAGTTGGACCTGCACGTCGGATGGCAGCGTGGGCAGCTTCTTCGCGAAAGCGCGCGTGGCGTCTGCGCCGGGCGCCTGCCTCACGAGCTGGATGGCGTTGCGGCGCAGGGCTTCGTCCTGGCTCGCGAGCTGCTCGAGGAGGAGGGGTGTGGCCAGGTCGGGCGCGGTGGTGAGGAGGCCGGCCAGGGCTGCGGCGCGGGCCGCGCGGTCGTAGCCCGTGTCAGCCTGGATGCGCGTATAAACGTCCGCCGCGGCGCGCGTCTCACCCGCTGCGACGAGCGCCGCCGCGCACTCGATCAGGGCGCGCGTGACGGGGCGCGGATGGAGGTCGGGCAGCTTCTGCAGGGCTGCGAGCGAGGTCCGCGTGCCGATCCGTCCGAGGGCGACGATGGCGGCGGCGCGCACGCCCTCGTCGGCGTGCGTCAGAAACGCGGCGAGAGCCGGGACCGCCTCCGCGTCCCGCCGTTCGCCGAGGGTGTTGACAACGCCGATGAGCGGCTTTCCCTGCAGCTTCGCGAGGGCGGCACGCAGGGCGGCGCCGGCGGCAGGGGCCGGGCAGCGGCCCAGCGCGTAGCGGGCCATGTCGCCGACCTTCTCGTCCGGCAGCAGCGCCGCGAGTGTCGGCACCGCCTGCGCGGAGGCACAGGGCATGAGTTGCCGGCAAATGAACTGTTTGCAGGCGAATGTGGCCTGCGGGTCGGCCAGCAGCGGCAGGAGCTGGGCCTCCAGTGTGGCCAGGGCCGTCTTGTCGGCGCGCGCAGCCTGGATGGCATCCGCGACAGCGACAAGGTCCTCTTCGGGGCCGTTGAAGTCGTAGGTGCGCAAGCGCGCCAGCTCGTTCGTCAGCGCGCCGCCGGCCACGGCGGCCAGGGCGAGCGGCAGGAGGATCGTTCCGCGCAACAGATGGGTCAGTGTCGTCTTCATCCGCATGTTCCTTTGTCTGTCAGAGTGTCGGTGGCCTGTGTGCCGATCCGCCCCGGGCGGGGCGGCAGCGGTGTTTCTCAGCCCAGCGTCCACGGGCTGCGCATCTCGTAGCCGAGCATCCGGCTGGCCTCGGGGTCGCCGATGATCTGCTCCTTGACGGGGTCCCAGCGGAGCTTGCGGCCGCCGAGCAGCATGGCGATCTGGCCGAGGTGTCCCGGCGTGATCGAGCGATGCCCGGTTTCGGCGGTGCAGAGCGTGGGCCGGCGCGACTTCACGCTGTCGAGGAAGTTGCGCTGATGGCCGGGCGACGGCGGGATCTGGATTTCGTCGGGCCCGATGCGCTCCTGCAGAAGGGTCTTCGGCTCCGCGTCGATCTGTCCGCGGTTAACCCAGACCCAGCCGTGCGTGCCGATCCACTTCGTCCCGCCGCGGATGTCGTTGTGGCCGCCGGCAATGACGCTGCGCACCCCGTCGGGATACACGCAGTTGATCCGGTACTTGATGGCGCCGGTCCAGATCCCGGTCTTCGGGTACTCGCCGACGGCCTCGATTTCCACGGGACCCGTCCGGTCGTAGCCCATGCCCCAGTGCGCGATGTCGTTGTGGTGTCCGATCCAGTCCATTAGCTGGCCGCCGCCGGTGTCGAGATTCCAGCGCCAGTCCCAGTGGATCATCTTCGGGTTGTAGGGTTTCCACGGCGCCGGTCCGAGCCAGAAATCGTAGTCGAGGTTGGGTGGTGGGGTGCCGGTGAAGCCGCCCACCGGGCCGGGGCCGCCGCCGGGCAAGCCCACTTCGACGGTGTGGACTCTGCCAACGCGGCCGTTCCTGACCAACTCGACCGCCTGGCGGAACTCGCCGTCCGAACGCTGCTGGCTGCCGACCTGGAAAACGCGGCCGTACTGCTGAATGGCATCGCACATGGCGCGTCCCTCACGGAACGTGTGCGACATCGGTTTCTCGCAGTAGACGTCCTTGCCCGATTTCGCCGCGGCGACGGTGATCAACGCGTGCCAGTGGTCGGGCGTGCCCACGATGACGGCGTCGATATCGTCGCGGGCCAGGACCTCCCGGAAATCGCGGTAGGTCTTGCAGTCCTGGTTCTTGTAGTGGTTGTTGACCTGGTCGCGCCGCTGCATGAGCGGTTCGGCATCCACGTCGCAGAGCGCCACCATCTGCACGTCGGCGTTGCCGAGAAAGGCGCCCATGACGCCGCCGCCCTGACCGCGCACGCCGATCGTGGCGACGGTGATGCGGTTGGAGGGGGTGGGGCGATCCTGGCCCCAGACCGAGCTTGGGATGATCGTGGGCGCCGCGCAGGCGGCGGCTGCCGCCGTGGTGGCCTTGAGGAATCCGCGTCGGGTGAGTGCGTGTGTCGAACCCCTGGTCATGCTTGTGCCTCCTCGCTGGTCGCCTGCGCCGGCAGGGCGGGCGACGGTGTTGCCGAAAGGCAGACTTATCGGTTGCTCCGCGGTTGAATGCAAGCAGGAAGTGACAGCAGGAAGTGCCGCTGTGTTGTATTCAGAAGGCAGGATTCAGAATTCAGAATCTGACCCCTTTCTGACTCCTGGATTCTGGACAACGATTGGGCAGATGGAGTTTCCCTTTTCGCCGGGGAAGCGATAAACTAGCCTGCTCGATATCAATCTGAGTTGGGAGGGGCTCGATGAAGCGTACATGCGTTTGCGCGTTGGTGGTTCTGGCTGGACTTGGCTTGGCGTTGCCCGTGCCGGCGGCCGTGACGTGGGACGTCACGCCGGGTGACGGCGGAGCGATCGCCGATGGCGGCGGCAACTGGAGCAACGGCGGCGGGAACTGGAACAACGGCGACGACACGACCTGGAACAACGACGCAGCGGACCAGGCGATCATCGGCGGGGGGACTTCCGGCGCCGCGGGCACGATTGCGCTCGCCTCGGGTATCACCGCGGGTGGCCTGACGTTCAACGCCGCCAACGGCGGCGCCTTCTACACGATTTCCGGCAATACGCTGACACTGTCCGGAACGCCGACCATCACGGCGAACGTCAACGCGACGATCGGTTCCCTGATTGCGGGCAGTGCACCGCTGATCAAGGACGGCGCCGGCACGCTGACGCTGACCGGAGGCAACGGCGGATTCAGCGGGAACGTGACGATCAACGCGGGCACCCTCTACTTCAATGGTGGGGGCAACGCCTACCCGCTCGGACAGACCGCCGCCCGGACGGTTACCATCAACGGGGCGACGTTCACGGCCGCGGCTGGCTGCCACAACCCCTTCGGGACGGGCGCGAACGTGGCGCCCCTGATTATGATCGGCGGCACCTACAATTCGGCGGAGTACAATCACATGCAGAGCATCGACATGACCGGCGGCATTATTCAGCCCACCGGTGTTCAGGCCGACGGCCTGGACATGAAGAACACGCCGACCGTGACGACGCACGCCAACGCGACCTCGGCGACCATCGCCTCCAAAATGAGCTTCAACGGGGGCAACGTCACGTTTGCGGTGGAGGACGGGGCGGCGGCCACGGATCTGCTGGTTTCGGGCACCAGTGTCGGCTCCAGCGGCCTGATCAAGAGTGGCCCGGGCACGCTGACGCTAACCGGACCGAACAGCTATGGCGGCGGAACCACGGTCAATGGCGGCACGTTGCTTCTCGGCTACTTCGCGGGAGGAATCGGAACGGTCAAGGGCACTGTCACCGTCAATGCCGGCTACACCTTGAACTATACCGTGGCCAACGCCTTCGGCTACACCAGCGGCTCATCCGTCAATGTTTTGAACATCGTGGGCGGAACGGTGGGCGGGTTGGATTTGCAGAATCACTTCTGGAATACGTTTCAGCTGAACATGACTGGCGGCACGCTGTACCTCGGTGGCACCGGTGCCGCCCCCAACGAGTTCCACACCGTGACGGTCACGGTCAACGCGTCGCCCGACACGGCGCAGATTCGGGGCGTTACCACGAGCGCGCAGCTGCGGTTGCGCGACAGCACCCCCGCCGTGTTCAACGTGGCGGATGGCGCCAATGCCGTGGACCTGCTGGTGGATTGCCAGATCGTCCAGAACGGCACCAGCACGCTTACCAAGAACGGCGCCGGCACCATGGTGCTGCGCCGGGGGGATGCGGCCAGCGGGCCTTGGACCTACAACTCGGCCGTGATCGCGGCCGGCACGCTGCAGTTCGACAACACCAAGGTCGGGGGCGATGGGCCGCAGATCACCCGGTCCACCGTCAACAACGCGACCATGGTTCTCAGCAACGGTAATACCGGCAACCTGGACCTCAACGCGAATGTTTCGGGCACCGGCGCGCTGATCAAAACCGGCACGGGACCCGTTCGCCTGGCCACCTACTCGGCGGCCCCGGTCCTGAGCCATGCGGGGGATACGACGATCCAGACCGGTCTGGTTTCGCTGCAGGGTCAGAATACGTTCAAGAACATCAACAGCACGGGCAATTTCGTGGTCAACGCTGGCGCCACCTTCAGCTTTGACGGCAACGGGGGCGCGGCGGCCGGTTTTCCCATCAGCGTGGGCGCTTTGCAGGATGGCGTCGGCGGGGGCGGAACCATCCAGATCGGCTGGGGAGGCGCCCACTACCTGTCGATCGGCAACGGCGACAAGAGCGGCTCCTTTGGCGGCGTCGTTCAGAGCGCCGTGGTGCTGACCAAGGTCGGCGCTGGCACGCAAATCCTGACCGGCAACAACACCTACAGCGGCGGGACGACGATCAGCGGCGGCACGCTGCAGGTCGGCAACGGCGGCTCCGGGGCGCGGGCGGGGGCGGGGAACATCACCGACAACGCCACGCTGGTCTTCAACCACGCCGACGGCTACACGTACGGCTACGCGATCAGCGGCACCGGTTCAGTCCGGAAGCAGGGTTCGGCCATCCTGACGCTGAACACCGCAAATTCCTTCAGCGGCGGCACGTTCGTGGACGGCGGCACGCTGCGTGTCATCGGCAACCAGACCGCGAACCGGCTGGCCAACGGTTCCACGGTCACCATCAACAACACCGGCACGTTCCTCTTCGACGAAGTGAACGCCCTGCCCACCGGGGCCAACGCCGTGAGCTTCACGGTGAACCCGGGAGGCACGCTCACGTTCGGGCAGGCGAATCACGCGCACGTCGGTAACCTGGTCATGAACGGCGGGAACGTCACCGGTCAGACCATGGGCGGCGGCAAGTACAATGGCGAGGACTTCCAGCTCGACGGGAACGTGACCGTGGGGGGCGCGCAGGCGTCCAGCGTCAACCTCGAATACGGCATCAGTCTCGACGGGGCCCGGACCTTCAACGTGGCGGATGCCACCGGTTCGCCGGACGCCGACCTGACGCTGCAGGGCAATGCCACCGGCGGTATCCTGCAGAACAGGGACGGCGGAGTCGTCGGGCAGGTCGTGAAGACCGGCGCGGGCACGCTGACCGTGGCCGCGAACAGCACCTACACGGGCGCCACGACGATCAACGGTGGCACGTTGCTGGTCAACGGCACGCACAACGGCGGGGGCGCTTACACCGTGAATGACACGGGCATCCTCGGCGGCTCAGGTATCGTGGGGAGCGCGGTCAACGTGAGCAGCGGCGGCACGTTGGCGCCGGGCGGGACGAATGCCCCGGCCAACTTCACGGTCAACAGCGGTGTCACGTTTGTGTCGGGCGCCACGTACCACGTGAACATCCAGCCCGGGGGCAGCGACAAGCTGAGCCTGAGCGGCGCGCTGAATCTCAACGGGGCGACGCTGCGGGTGGTGCTGCCGGAGCACTTCTACCCGGTGGATGTCGTCTACACGATCGCTACCGGGTTCTCGAGCCTCGACGCGAACTTCTTCGACGGGCTGCCGGAGGGCAAGGAGTTCCTCGCCGGCGGGGCCGGTTTCATCATCCACTACAACGCCGGGGCCTCGCCCAAGACGATCACGCTCGCGGCGCGCAAGGTGGATAACGGGACACTGTTCGTCGTGCGGTGAGCTGGCGCGGCGACGCAGCGTCCGCCGGGACGGCCTGCGGCAAGCCGGGTCAGGGAGGCAGCTTGAAGGACCTGACGCGTAAGCGGGTGATGGTGACCGGCGGGGCCGGGTTTCTGGGGTCGCACCTTTGCGAGCGGTTGCTGCAGCAGGGGTGCGACGTGTTGTGCGTGGACAACTTCTTCACGGGCGACAAGGACAACGTTTTGCAGCTGCTGGGGAATCCGCACTTCGAGCTGCTGCGGCACGATGTGACGTTTCCGCTCTACGTCGAAGTAGACGAGATCTACAACCTGGCCTGCCCCGCGTCGCCCGTCCACTACCAGTTCGACCCCGTGCAGACGACGAAAACCAGCGTACACGGCGCCATCAATGTGTTGGGTCTGGCGCGGCGCGTCAAGGCGAAGGTCTTCCAGGCTTCAACGAGCGAAGTCTACGGCGATCCGCAGGTGCATCCCCAACGCGAGGAGTACTGGGGGCACGTCAACTGCGTGGGCGTGCGCTCCTGCTATGACGAGGGCAAGCGCTGTGCGGAGACGCTCTTCTTCGACTATCACCGCCAGCACGGGGTGCGCATCAAGGTGGCGCGCATTTTCAATACGTACGGGCCGCGCATGCATCCCAACGACGGACGGGTCGTGTCGAACTTCATCTGCCAGGCCCTGCGCGGTGACCCGATCACGATCTACGGCGAGGGCTCGCAAACCCGCTCGTTCTGCTATGTGGACGACCTCATCGAGGGGTTTGTCCGCCTGATGGACCACACGCCGGACGATTTCACCGGCCCCGTCAACCTCGGCAACCCCGGCGAATTCACGATCCGCGAGCTGGCGGAGGCGGTGGTGTCTCTGACGGGCGCCCGGTCCGGGATTATCAGTAAACCGCTGCCCGCGGACGATCCGCGACAGCGGCAGCCGGACATCTCGCTGGCGCGCGCCCGCCTGGACTGGGAGCCGCGCGTGCCCTTGCGGGAGGGGCTGAAACGGACGATCGCCTACTTCGAGAATCTGCTGCGCACGCGCGGTTGATGCCGGTTCGGGCGGCGGCTCAGACAGGCGTGCCCACGGTCGTGAGGGCTGCATCCACGGCCTGGCAGACCGCCGCAGGTGCGCTGGCCTCGTCAATGGTGGGCAACTGCAGCTTCGCGATGAGTTCGCGCCGGTGAGCGGGCGTGCCCGCAGGCAGAACGAGCACGACGGGCAGGTTCATCCAGGCTGCTTGCTGGCGGATGGACGCCACCAGCGCGAGGCTGTCGGCGTCAGCCAGTTCCAGGGCACTGAGGATGACATCCGGGCGGGCGGTTTCAAGCTCGCGGCGCGCTTGTGCAAGGCTCGTCGCGGCGATGGAGCGGTAGCCGGCGGGTTCCAGCGCAGCCCGCAGCGTCTGCTGCTGGGCTTCCCGCGCGGTGGCGATCAGCACCACTGGCGGAGGAGAGGCGGGGATGCGAAGCGTGACCAGCGTGCCCCGCACGTCGTCGGGCGGCGGGCTCTGGATGGTGAGCGATCCGGCGTGGCGCTCGACAATTTCACGGGCGAGCGCCAGCCCCAACCCGGTTCCTGTCACCTGCTCGGCGACGCGGTAGAAACGGTGCATGACTTTGTCGATGTGCTCTGCCGCAATACCCATGCCGTTGTCCGCGACTTCCACTTGCGCCATCCCGGCGACCACGCTCGCCGTCACGCGGATCGTGCCCCCGGCGGGTGTGTACTTGATGGCGTTCTGCAGGATGTTCAGGATGCAGCGGCCGATCTTGTGCCGGTCGCAAGAGACGAATCCCGCATGCGGCGGCACCGCGGCCACGAGCCGATGCGCGCGGGCTTCGGCCTGCAGGCGCAGGGCCTCGAGCATCAGGCGCACGAGGGGCGAGAAGGGGACACTGGTCCGGTGCAGGGTGAGGGTGCCTGCGTCCACCCGGCTCATGTCGAGGATGTCGTTGACCGTACCGATCAGCCGCTGGCTGTCGTTGCGGATCATGACGAGATAGCGGTGGAGTTCCGGTGGGACCGGGCAGACCACGCCCTTGAGGATGTTATCCACGGCGCACAGGATCGAGGTCAGGGGCGTGTGCAGGTCGTGGGAAACGTTGAAGACGAAACGCGACTTCTCCTCGTCATGCCGGGTCAGGGAGTCAACCGCGGCCTGGAGGCGCACCTCCGCCAGCCGGCGCTCACCAATCTCGACAAGCAGACGGGCGTTCGATCGGGTGAGGTCGGCCGTGCGCCGGCGCACGAGTTCCTCCAGGCCGTCGCGCGACGGTCCGGCGTCAGCTTCCGTGCGGTTGTTGTCGTCCATGCTTGGCCCTCTCCGGCGGCAGCCGCCGCCGCGTCTAACCTCTCAACTCCGCGGCCACCAGGCAGATGTCATCGTCGAACTCGTGCGGGTGCGCGAACAGGCGCACTTCCTCCACGATGCCCTCGACCAGAGGGGGGGTTGCCAGCGAGCGGCGCGCCAGCGCGGCCGAAGCCAGCCGCGGCAGCCCGAACTCCTCCCCGGCCGGGTTCCGGGCTTCGAAGAGGCCGTCGGTGAACAGCAGCACCCGGTCGCCGGCGGCGAGGGGGTGAGCGACCGTGCGGTACACGTGGTCGGCGGCGAAGCCGAGGGCGGGATCCGCCGGCAGTTCCGGCGGCAGCGGACGCACGCAGCCGGCAGCCTGGTCCATGAGCAGCGGCGAGGGGTGCCCTGCGGCGGCGTACTCGATGCGGCGCGCGTCGGCGTCGAGCACCAGGTGGAGCGCGGAGGCGAAAAGCACTTGGTCGAGTGGCGTGAGGGTGGTCATGAACCCCTGGTTGAGCTTGGAGAGGAGCAGGCCGGGGCGGTGCGCGCTGGGCTTCATCTCCTCCAGCAGCCCGCGCAGGATGGCGGTCACAAGGGCGGCCCGCATGCCGTGCCCCATCACGTCGCAGATGAAAATGCCGGCGGTGTGGTCGTCCAGCGCCATGATGGCCAGGAAGTCGCCACCGACCAGCGCGCTCGGACGGTAGTGGTGACAGAAGCGGATGCGTGAAGCCGCCGGCAGGGCGGTGGGGGGGAAGACGGGGTACGAGGATGGCAGAAATGCCTGCTGGATCTCGCGAGCGAGAACGAGGTCCTCGGCCATCTGCTGGTTCTTGACGCGCAGCTCCTCGGCATAGCGCTCGAGCTGCTGCTTGGTGCGCTTGCGTTCGATGGCATAGACGATGGCGCGGACGAGAACGTGTCCGTCAAGCTGCCCCTTGACCAGGTAGTCCTGGGCGCCCTCCTGCACGGCCCTCACGCCGAGGTCCTCGTCGGAGAGTCCCGTGAGCAGGATCACCGGAACATCGCGTGCCTGGCGCGCAACGGCTGTGAAGGTGCCGAGGCCCTGCGAATCAGGCAGCGACAGATCGAGGAGGACGATGTCGAAGCTGCCGCCGGCCAGCTGCCGGAGCCCGTCGGCCAAAGCGGCGACGCGCGTCACCTGGAACAGATTCGTGGAAGACTCGGCCAGCAAGTCGCGCGTGAGGACATAGTCGTCGGTATCGTCCTCGACCATGAGCAACCGAATGGGCACACGTGTTGACATGCCGGCTCCCGCTGGGCTGCCGACCGCCTAGGGCGGTGGGCTGGCCGAGTTCATGGGCAAAGGGGTTTCCGCCTGGTCCGCCGCAGGCCGACGGAGCGCGTTCTCCACGGTGCGCACCAGCAGATCCTCGGACCAGGGTTTGCTCAGGAGCGGCACGGAAAAGCCAGCCAGGATAGACCGCTTCGCCGAGTCAACGTCACTGCCGCCCAGGGCGACGACCGGAATGGCGCGCAGGGTCTGGTCCGCCTTGATGCGATACAGCACCTCGGCGCCATCCATGTCAGGCAGGTTCACGTCCAGGACGACCAGGTCAGGCCGTTGGTCGCGCATGGTGGCCAGGCCGTCCTCGCCGCGCGCCGCACAGGCTGTCCGGTAACCGTGTCGCGTGAGCTGGCAGACGACGAGTTGCCGCATGGCCTCGTCCTCGTCCACGACCAGGATGGAGGGCGGGTCCGCGAGGGGCAGCAGCACCTGGACGGCGGTGCCACGGTTGCGGCCCGGCGGCGGGCTGAGGATCTCCAGCCGCCCACCGTGCTGGGTGACGATCTCCTTGCTGATGTAGAGGCCCAGCCCCATGCCGTCGACATGTTCGCCGACCCGGTAGAAACGTTCGGCAATGCGACCGAGATGGCGGGACTCGATTCCGATCCCGTTGTCCGTAATCGTGAGGCTGGCCAGCGGGGGCTCGCCAGCCAGGCAGGCGACGGCCACCTCGATGCGTCCGCCTGCCGGGGTGAACTTGATGGCGTTCTGCAGCGCGTTGAGGACGACACGCTCCATGCGCGTCGGGTCGCAGGCCACGAAGCAGGGCGCCGCGCCGTCCACCACCGTCAGCTTGTGCTGCTTGGCCTCGGCGCTGCTGCGCAGGGTTTCCACCGCGCGGTTCACGAGATCGGCGAACTGCACGGCTGTGAGGTGCATGGCCAGCGCCCGGTTATCCATGCGGCTGAGGTCCAGGATGTCATTAACCGTGTGGGTCAGGCGGTGGCAGTCGTCCTTGAGCATGACGAGGTAGCTGCGCATCGTTTCGGGCAGCGGTCCCATGACGCCGCGCAGCAGGTTTTCGATGGCGTAGCTCATGGAACTGAGCGGCGTGCGCAGCTCGTGGGAGACGTTCGAGACGAAACGGGTCTGGGCGTCGTCGTGTTCCTTGATCTGCTTGATGGCGGCCAGCAGCTCCTCGTTCGCTTTCGCCAGGTCGGCGGTCCGCTCCAGCACACGGACCTCGAGCTGGTCGCGCGCGAGTCGAAGCGCCTCCTCGTACTGCTTGCGCTCGGTGATGTCCTCGATCAAGCCCTCGTAGTGACTGAGGACATCGTTCTCCAGATGGCGGACGATCGTGCTGCGCACCCAGCGTGTGGAGCCGTCCTTGTGGACAATGCGGTGTTCGAGGGGCGGCGGGTCCGGCGAATGTGGCCGCCAGTTGACCTGCTCCAGCACCGCGGGCTGGTCCTGCGGGGGCACCATCCCGATCCAGAGCCCGGTGTTGGCCGCGTATTCCTGAGGCGTGTACCCGGTGACGGATTCGCAGCCGGGGCTGTGGTTGGTGGACACCGGCACGCCGTGGCGGAACTGGACCGAGTAGGTGTAGCTGGGAACGGCGTTGAGGAGCTGGCGGTACCGCTGCTCGCTGAGGCGCAGCGCCTGCTCCGCCCGGCTGCGCTCGATCGCGTAGCGCACGGCGCGCGTGAGGCTGCCTGTATCGATGTCGCCCTTGACGAGGTAGTCCTGCGCGCCCGCCTGTACCGCCGCAAGCGCGACCGTCTCGTCGTCAAGCCCGCTGAGCACGATCACGGGAGTCGCGGCGGCCTGGGACATGACCGCGATGAAGGTGTCGAGGCCGGTGCTGTCGGGCAGCGAGAGATCGAGCAGCACGAGCCCGTAGGTCCGGGCGGTCAGCGCTTGCAGGGCTGCGTGCAGGCTCGGGACGTGCTCGAGTTTCACGCCTTGCAGCGAGGATTGCCTGAGCATGTCGCGCAGCAGCAGAACGTCGTCGTCGTCGTCCTCCACCACGAGCAGTGACAGTTCGTCGGGGCTCATTTCAGCCGACCATTCCGTTGCACATACGGTTGCCGCGGCCGCCAGCCGCTGCCGGGCTTCAAGACTGGCATGGCAATTCCACGATGTCGAACCAGTAGCGCCCGAGCGTGGCGACAAGGGCAACCAGTTTGTCGAAGGTTACCGGCTTCCGGATATACGAACAGACCCCCAGCTCGTACGACCGGACGATATCCTCCTCCACGGCGGAGGTTGTCAGCACGATGACCGGGATCAGGCGCAGGTGGGGGTGTCGCTTGATCTCCACAAGCGCCGTCCGCCCGTCCTTGCGGGGCATATTCAGGTCGAGGAGGATGAGGTCGGGGCGACGGGCTGTCCGAAAGCGCCCGCGCTGGAGCAGGCATTCCAGCAACTCCTCGCCGTCCTGCACCGTGTTCAGGCGATTGCCGAGGTTGGATTCCCGGAAAGCCTCCCGCACCAGCAGTTGGTCTTCCGCATCGTCCTCGGCCATCAGGATCTCAAGCGAGTTCACTACCTTGTTCATCTTGGGGGCGTCCCTCCGTGGCGCCGGCAGGTTGATGGAGCGGCAGGCGCACCGTGAAACAGGCGCCTTCGCCGGGGGTGCCGATCGCGAAGATCGAACCCCCGTGCCGCTCGACGATCTTACGGCAGATGGCCAGCCCGATCCCGGTGCCTTCGTAAGCCTCGTGGCTGTGCAGACGTTGAAACACGCCGAAGATACGCTGCCCGTGGGCCGGGTCGAAACCGATCCCGTTGTCGGTCACGGTGATTTCGCAGTGAGGAACGTACACGTCGTCCGGGGCCAGTTCGAGCGCCTGCACTTCCGCGGGCGTCAACACGCGCCCCCGGACGGCGACGAGGGGCGCGCGCCCCTCGTGCTGAAACTTCAGGGCATTGCCGATCAGGTTCTGGAACAGCTGCCGGAGTTGGATCTCCTCGCCTTCGACCGTGGGCAGTTCGCCTGCATCCACCGTGCCGCCGGATTTCAGCAATCGTGCCTCAAGGTCGGAGAGGACCTCCCGGAGCACGCGGTTCAGATCCACGGACCCGAACGGTCGTGCGCGCGTGGACACGCGGGAGAGGGCCAGCAGGGCCTGGATGAGGGACTGCATCCGTCGCGCGGCGGATTCCATGCGGCGGACGTAGTCGCGTCCCTCCTCGGTAAGCCCCGCGCAGTGCGTCTGCAAGCGGTCGCCGAACGATGTGATTTTGCGCAGCGGCTCCTGCAGGTCGTGCGACACGACATAGGCGAACTGCTCGAGGTCGGCGTTGGAGCGCCGCAGTTCCTTCATCACGATCCGCAGTTCGCTCTCCGTGCGCTTGCGCGCGGTGATGTCGAGGACGGAAAGCACAAGCCCGATGCACGCGCCGTCCTCATTCACGTTCGGAGCGGCGGCAAGTTGCAGGTTTAGGAGCGCCCCGTCGGCATGCCGCGCCTCAACCTCCCCGGTCCAGAGTTCGTTGCCCGCCACGGACGCGAGCACGGTGGCGGCGCTGGCCGGGTCGCCCAGGACATCGGCCAGCGCGTGTCCGAGCACATCCGCTACGCTGGCGTGCCCGAGGAGCAGCGCCAACGCCGGATTGACGTACGTCAGCCGCCCGTCCGTGTCCGCCACGGCGATGCCGGTGCCGGCGTTCTGGATCGCGTTGTAGCCGGTGCGCAGGCGTTCGTCGGCCTGCTTGCGGTAGGTGATGTCGCGGACGAAGAAGCAGTAGTACGTCAGAGTCGACAGGTGCAGCCGGTTGATCGAGATCTCGGCGGGGAACAGCGTGCCGTTCTCCCGGGCGCAGCAGGCCTGCACCAAAATGAACCGGTTGTCTTGCAGGCTCGTGGAGATGGCGGTCAGCAGGCCCTCGTCGGCGCCCGAGATCAAGTCCACGATGTTGTGGCGGCACAGTTCCGCGCGCGGCAGCCCCAGGAATCGCTCGGCCCGGACGTTCGCCTCCAACACGGCTCCCGTGTCGTCGGTGATCAGCGCGGCATCGTAGACGCTTTGCAGCAGTTCCTGGAATTCCGTCCCGCCAAGGGGCGGCGTTGCGTCGGGACGGGGCACGGTGATCCTGATCGGCCGCTTGCGCCGGGTCGTGGCCGGGCGGATACAGACGGACTCGCTGACGTCGCTGGCATCGTCGGCCCGCGTCAGCAGGTCGATCCGCATCGTGCTTGTCAGTGGCTTGTTCTCCGTCATGCTGCAATTCCCCTGCGGGCGGATGCAATGCTGCGGGAGACTCAGTCCTGAAACAACAGGGCCACAGCCGCCAGCAGCGTAGCCGGTTCCGCGGTGTTCAGGTAGCGCTTCACGCCCTCATGCGCCTTGCTGCCGTAGCGCAGCCTATCCGTGCCGGCGCGCGTGTCATCGTACAGCACCACGGGAATGGCCCGCGTCTTGGTCATCGTACTCACCAGCGAGGCGACGGCGCCCCCGTTCATGCGGGGCAGGATCTCTTTCATCAGGATCACGTCGGGCGGGGCCACGGAGGCCCGCTCGAGAACCTCCGGCCCGCTGCCCACGCTCTCGACGTCGTACCCGGCCGCGGTGAAGAACATCTTCAGGTTGCGGACATGTTCCTCGTCATCCTCGGCCAGCAGCAGGCGGCGCTTGTGCGGAAGGGCCGCCGACATTTGTGCGGCACGACGTTCCAACACCTCCGAGATCCGGCTTACAAGCTGGTCGCCCGTGCAGGGTTTGGCAATGAAGGCATCCACCTCCAGCGTTTGGAAGAACGACTCCATGGAGGAGCGGGCCGTCAGCACGACGATCGGGTGCCGCGGGCGCCCGTCTTCGCCGGTAATCCGCTTGAGGAAACCGATCCCGCCCATGCCCGGCATGCTGATGTCCAGCACAATCACGTCGGGGGTCTCGCGGTCTAGAAGGCGCAAAGCCTCTTCGCCGCTCGAGGCGCGCGTTACCGTGAAGCCGCTGAATGCGAGGTAATCCCCCAGGGTCACCAAGAGATGCTCGTTGTCGTCAACCAACAGAACATGCGCAGGCGTCTTGCCCGATGCGCTCATGGGTCCCTCCTCCCAGCGCCCCGCGAACTCAGCGTTGCGGCGGCAGTTCGACCACGCTGAACCAGTACTGACACAATATGCGGACAAGTTGCAGAAGGCTGTCGTAGGATTCGGGCTTCGTGATAAAGGAGTTCGCGCCCAGCATGTAGGCCCGGTCAACATCCTCTGCGTTCGAAGATGTCGTCAGGATGATGACCGGTATTCGCCGCCAGCGCGGATCGCGGCGCATCTCCTCCAAGGCTTCGCGCCCGCTCTTGCGAGGCATGTTGAGGTCGAGCAGAATGATCGAAGGTCCATCCTGCAGGCCAGCGTCCGCCTGGGTCTGGAGATAATCCAGCAGCTCCTGGCCGTCCTTGACCGTCACCAGCACGTCACGCATGCCGACCTCGTTGAACGCCTCCCGGAGCAGGAACTGATCCTCCGGGTCATCGTCAGCGAGAAGCACGGTCGGTTGTTTGCCTGTCACTTGCATGTCACGCATTCCGGAGAGCCTCGTAAGCGCTTGACCGGACCTGCCCTCCTGTCACGGCGAATTGTGTCTGCATCGCCCAGATTATACAACCACTTATGCGACTGATTCCCTTATCGGGTTTGACAGCAGGGACGCATAGGTAAATCCCCTATGCGCCGCCGGCGGGCATCAGCACAGAAACCTACGTCCGGCACGTGTGGCCGAAGCACGCGTGGTTCAGCAGCTTAAGCTCGACCGCAGCCAAGCGTTCCTGAGTTAGTATTGGTCAGCGACGCGCACACGGATGTATAGGAAACGTTGCCCCCCGGGGAGGCTGACCCAGACGGTGTTAGAGGGCGCTGTGGCCTGGACGCCGCTCGCGAGACGTTCTGTGTATGTCGTAGGCAACGTGGACGAGCCCCACACCTCATACAGCGCCCCGGCAGTGCTGGTCCAGCACAACTCCAGGCCATCGTCCCCCGCGGGGCGGCAGCGCACCAGTCGCGGCCGCTCGGCCGTGCCTTGGACGGCGAAGATGTATGGATTCCGCGCCGGGTCGTTGCAGGCCATGCGCAACGTGGCCTGGCGCAAGCCCAGCGCCCGCGGCTGGAAGATGACGTACAGGTCGGTTGCCGCTCCGGGGCCGACGATTGTCGTACCGCGGGCAAAGGCGCGGAAGTCAGCGGCGTGCGGGCCGGCAAACGTCACGAGCGGAGCGTTCGTCAGGTACAGCATGTGGTCGCCGTTGTTGGAGACCGTGAAGCGGTTCGTGCGCGCCCAGGGGCCGAGGGTCAGCTTGAAGAAGTCGGTGCCGTCGCTGACGTACGGGGTACTGTCGCCGGATGCAATGTCGTACCCGTTGCCCACCACGGCCGCCACGGGAGCCAGCCCCGCACCCCGCACCGCGAAATCGTAGGGCGTCCGCCCCGCCTGGCTGTTGGGGATGGCGAGCGTGGCCGTGCGGCTACCCCGAGCCGTGGGCCGGAAAGTGACAACAAAGGTCGTGTTGCTGCCGCGCAACGGTACCGTGGCCGCCGGCAGTTGCGTGACCGTGAAGTCGGCCGCGTGCGGCCCCGTCAGCTGCACGCGCGGGCTCCCATCGAGAGTCAGGTCCGCGTAGCCGTCGTTCCAGATCGTGAATGTGCGCGTCGAGGCGGACCCGGTGCTGGTGCTGTCGAAGGCCGTGTGATTGTCCGGTCCGGAGGTCGTGGCCCCGTCGCTGATCGGCTGCCCGTTGCCCGTGACCCGCATGTCGGGAACAGCCGCGGCCGCGACCAGGTGCCAGTACGTGTTGGCCTGCCAACTCTCGTTCACGACAAGCACAAGATAGGTGCCGGTCTCGGGGGCTGTCAGCGCGAGCGCCTCACGCACGTTCCGCCCCGCGGTGTCGGCGTTCCAGTCGCAATTGCTCCTGCTCGTCCACGCGCGTCCGGGGCGTACGACGAAAAGCGACACGTCCTCCGCCGCAGCGGCGCCGAGCATCGGGTCAGTCGCGAAGTAGTACGGCTGCCCGGCCGTGAGCGTCACCAGGTACGCTCTCACCGCATCGTTGGCTGTCATGCTCACGAACTCGGTGCTGCCCAGGCTCAGGTTGAACGCGGGTCGGGCCAGCTCGGCCTGGTAGGATCCGGCCGCGCCGCCACTGACTCTCGCGTAATACGTGGTGGATGCCATGGGCGGCAGCACGAGGAACTCCGACCGCGCACCGGCCACGGCGGAGGTGCGCAGGCTCCCGCTCCAGTCCGCCGCTGTACCGGCCACCAGGGTTCGGTCAGCCGGGGCGCCCTTGACGGCGACGCAGGTCCAGCTCTGCGGCGCAGTCTGGAAGCTCACGTCCTCCGGCACGGCGGCGAAGGGCCGGGGATCGGCATCCGCAAGCCGGTAGAAGCCGCGCCCCCGCACCGCAAACCGGAACGGATTCTGCCCGGCTTCGTTGTTCGCGATCGTCACCGTAGCCGTGCACAGGCCGCTGTGGTTCGGGCGGAAAACTGCCTGGAAGGTCGTGGAGGCGCCCGGTGCGATGCGATTGGTGGGATCCTTGGACACGCCGAAAGACGCCGCGTCCTCCCCGCCGAACGTCACGGCCGGCACGGCGGTCAGCCGCAAGTCCGCCACACCCTGGTTCTCGATGGTGAAGACCGTGGCGGGCGAGGCCTCGTAGACACAGGCGGCGCCAAAGTCCGTCTTGTCCGCCGTGGATGGCGTCGCATCGCTGTTCGCCAGGGGCTGCCCGCTGGCGCTCACCCGTAGCCGCGGGCCGGTGCTCACGCTCAACGTGTAGCTGGTGGCCAGGCCGTTGCGGTTTTCCACGAGGATCGCGTAGTACCCTGTGTTGGCTGTGAGGTGGATCATCCGCTCCGAAACGCCCCCGCCGCCTGCGTTGGTCATGGCCGCGTAGTGGTCGCGCGCGCCCGTGCTCTGCGCGGGGTCGAACAGGTACAGGGCCAGATCGGCGGAGGGATTGGCCGGCGTCACGCGCACGTGGTACACCGTGCCACCCGTCAGCCCGATCTCGTGCAGGTCGACGGGTTCGTTGGCCGCCAGGGCGTTCGTGTAGACCGTGCCCACCACAAGGTCCGGTATGCTCCACTCCGCTTCGACGTCGTAGTTCGTGGTGGCATACCCGTAGACCATCGCGCAGGGCTTCAGCGCCCCCAGCCGGCTGCCGTTGAGCGCCACGAACTCGGTGTCGAGTCCCTCGGTCTCCGCTACGCCGAGATACGCGAGCAGGTTGGTGCTGGTGTAGACGGCCAGGTCGAAATCGCGCGCGCGCGGGCGCACGGCCACGACGCCCCAGTCCGCCGTGGTGAGGTCGCACTGGAAGTAGTTTGTCATGGTGCTGGCCGTGACGAAGACGTTGTTGGTCAGGCGCCGGGCGCCCAGCCCCTCGACGGCGAACGTGTAGGGGTCGTGCGGTTCGTCGTTGCTGCGGATGGATAGCGTGGCCGCACGCAAGCCCCCGGCCCGGGGTGCGCAGGTGACCTGCAGCGTCGTGCTGGCGCCTGCCGCCAGGTTGGTCGCGGTCGGTTGAGTTACGGTGAAATCGGCCGCGGCCGGCCCGCTCACGCTCACCGGCGGCGACCCCGACAGGTAGAGGGGCGTGGTTCCGACATTCCGCAGCGTGAACGTGTGGCTGCCCGCCGCTGTTGTGGGCAGGCAGCCGAAGGCGGTGTGATCGGGCGTGGACGGTTGCGTGTCGCCGTCCACGATCCACGAGCCGTTGCCGGAGACCTGGCACTCCGGCGCGATGGCCGTGCCGCGGACCGCGAAGGTGTAGGGATTCTCGTTGAGGTCGTCGTTCGCGATGCTGAGCGTGTTGCTGAAGACGCCGGCCGCCGTTGGCGCGAAACGGATCTGGAACGTTGTGGAGCCGTTGGTGGCGACGCTCGCGGCTGGCGCAGCGGATAGCGAGAAGGCCGCGCTGCCGCTGAGGGCAACGCGTGGCGCGCCCGTGAGATTGAGCACGGATGTGCCGGTATTGCGCACGGTGAAGGTGCGCGTCACGCGGGCGCCGCGCGTGTGCGCCGTGCCGAAGTCCGTGTGGTCGGTCAGGCCGGGCGTCGTGTCGCCATCCGCGACCGTGAGGCCGTTGCCCTGCACCATGATCTCCGGCATGAGCCCCGTGCCCTGGACGGCAAACGTATAGGGATTCTCATCGGGATCGTCGGTCGGAATGGTGACCGTGGTGGAGCGCAAGCCAACGGCCGCGGGGTTGAAACGCAAGCTGAACGTCGCGCTGCCATACGGATCGATGAACGTCGGGGCATCGGCCGCGACGGTGAAATCCGCCGACGCCCCCCCGCTCAGGTACACGTGCTTTGTGCCGTTGGTCAGGTGCAGGAACGCGCCGCCGAGGTTGTAGATGGAGAAGTCGAAAGTGACCGTCCCACCGTCCACGCGGGCGCCGCCGAAGTCGGTGCCGTCCGCGGTGCGCGGGGTCTTGTCGCCGTTGAGGATGGCGAGCAGGTTGCCGCGCACTTCGATGTCCGAGACGACGCCCGTGCCCGTTAGTGTCAGCGTGTACGGGTTCTCGTCGGCGTCGTCCGAGGCAATGGCTGCCGTGGCCGTGCGCAAGCCCGTGGCCGAGGGGTCGAACACGATGGTCAGCGGGGAGGGTGTCCCCGCGACGATGGTGGAGGCCGGTTGCGTGCCCACCGCGAAGTCCGTCGCGTGGGTGCCCGCGATGGTCACGCGCGGGCTGCCGGTGAGGCGCAGGTAGCCCGTGCCGGCATTCTGGACGCTGAAGGAATTGGTGCCCTTCACGCCGTAAACGGGCACCGCGCCGAAGCCCCGGCTGCCCGCCACGTTGATGTCGGGGGTTCCGCCCCGGCCCTGCACGGTGAAGCAGTAGTCGCCCTTGTTGCCGCCGGTGTAGTTGCCGTAGATGAAGAGGGTGGTCTCGTAGAGCGCTGCGGTAGCGGGTCTGAACGTGATCTGAAAGGTTGTGGTCTTCCCCGGCGCCACGCTCAGGGTCGGCGCCTTCGTCAGTTGAAACGTGTCGTTCGTCCCCCGTATGGGCCGGTCAGGGTAGAGCTCCAGGTTCGTGGTTCCCGTGCTGGTGATCGTGAAGGTGCGGGTGACGGCGCCCCCGCCTTCACCGGTCTGGCCGAAATCGGTGTGATCGGCCAGGCTGGGCGAGCTGTCCCCCGCTTCAATGACTGTGCCGTTCCCCGCTACGGTGAGATTGGCGGCGGCGGCGGCAGTGGTTGTGCAGGACAGGTAAAGGCACGCCGCCAGCAGGGCGATCCCGATGCGCCCAGCCATAACCCTTGAACTTGTGCGCATGCGCATGGCTAGATGCCCCCGCAGCGACACGATATGCAATGCAATGGGTGACTCTCGCCCTCGATGCTATTTGAGCAAACCGACGGTTATCTTGTCAAGTCGCGCTCCGTGCCTCACGAACCGTCCCGAACCGTCCCGCTGCGAACTGGCGACGCCAGCGGGCCGCGCAACTCGGGTCAGCCTTTGGGCACGGGGTCCTTCACGAGTGCGGTTGCGGCGGGATTGCCCTGAAACTCCAGCTTCTCGGCGTTCCACAGCAGCTTCACCCCAGGCAGGCGTTGGGCCAGGGCGCCGAGCAGCACGACCTCCGTGAAGGGGCCCGCGTAATCGAAGTTCGAACTGGCTGGCGTCCCGCCCTTGCAGGCGTTCAGCCAGTCGCCGTAGTGGCCGCCCTGAACGCGCGGCAGGGTCTTCGGGGGCAGGCTGCTCTGCATGTCCTTCATGCGCGCTTCCGGGATGATCCGGCAGAAGCCCGAGTGGCTGTCGACCATGATGGTCGCCTTGTCGCCAATGATCAGCGAGCCGCCGGAGTCGTTGCCGATCTTCCGCTCGGGTTCGAGCTCGGCGGGGCGCTCGCAGCGCTTCTCGCCGTCGTGCCACTTGAACACGACGGGAGGCAGCTTGCCGCGCGCAGGGAACTGGTAGGTCACAATGGACGATTTGGGATAAGCGACCTTGCTCTCGCCCCAGGTCTCGGCCTGCACGCTGGTCGGCGCTCCGAGATCGAGGGCGAAGAACGCCGCATCCATGATGTGGCAGGCCATGTCGCCAAGGGCGCCGCAGCCGAACGCGTACCAGCCCCGCCAGGCGAAGGGGGCGTAGGCCTTGTTGTACGGCAGGTCCGTCACGCCGCCCTGCCAGAGCTTCCAGTCCAGGCTGGCGGGCACAGGTTCACCAGCCGGGTAGGCGGCCATGCCCTGCGGCCAGATCGGCCGGTTCGTCCACGCGCGCACTTCGCGCACATCGCCGATGACGCCAGCCCGGATCCACTCGCGTGCGAGCCGGGTTGACTCGCTGGAGTGACCCTGGTTGCCCATCTGCGTGGCAACCTTCTGCTGGCGCGCGGCGAGCGTGAGGGTCCGCACCTGCTGCAGGGTGTGGCACAGGGGTTTCTGGACGTAGACCCCTTTGCCCAGCTGCACAGCGGCGTGCGCCGCCTGGAAGTGCGTGTGGTCGGGGGTCGCGACGATCACGGCGTCGATCCGGTTGCCCAGTTTGTCGAGCATCTTCCGGTAGTCCTGGAACTTCTCGGCGCCCGGGTGCTTCTTGAACGCGTCAGCGGCGCGCAGGTGGTCCACGTCGCACAGCGCCACGATGTTCTCGCCGGAGCAGCCGTCGATGTCGCTGCGGCCCTTGCCGCCGGCGCCTATCGCGGCGACGTTCAGCTTTGCGTTAGGGGACTTGGCGCCGTCCTTGCCGAGAACCCGCCCCGGCACGATCAGGATGCCGCCATAGACCGCCGAACGCTTGAGAAACTCCCGCCGTGATTGTGCCGTTGCTGTCATGCGCATCTCCCCGGATAATTGCCTGCTGACAAACTCCAACTGAAGCCTGATTGTGCCAGATCGTTGCGCTGAAAGCGAGCGGCAAGGTGTCACAGGGTGCACGCACGCTCTTGTATGGCACCGAGAGCCCACCCGTCGCTGCGCAGG
>CAYOBW010000049.1:0-32388 GCA_964402115.1 uncultured Victivallales bacterium | reverse complement strand
AACCTGACGTCAATATCATCACCTGCGAAGACCCCGTGGAGTACCAGGTGGAAGGAATCAACCAGGTACAGATCAACACCGACGTCGGCATGACATTCGCGGCGGCATTGCGCTCCATGCTCCGCCAAGACCCCGATATCATCCTGGTAGGCGAGATTCGCGACGGGGAAACCGCCGAGATTGCTGTGAAAGCCGCGCTGACGGGGCACTTGGTGCTCAGCACGCTCCATACCAATGACGCGCCTGGGGCGGTGACGCGGTTGATCGACATGGGGATCGAGCCCTTCATGCTGGGCTCGTCGCTGTTGCTGGCGCAGGCTCAGCGCCTCTTCCGCAAGCTTTGTCCGGCGTGCAAGAAGCCCGCGACCATTCCCCCGGACGTGCTGAAGTCGAATCATATCGATCCTGGCGCCTTTGACGGGTGCGTCATTTACCAACCGATGGGCTGCCCCCGCTGCACGCGGGGATACAAGGGCCGCAACGCCATCATGGAAGTCCTGCTTGTGGAAGATGAGATTCGCAACGCGGTGCTGCGGGGAGAGAATACAAGTCAGTTACGCAAGATAGCACAGCGCAATGGGATGCTGTCACTCAAGGAGCAGGGATTGACACGGGTTAGACAAGGCATTACAAGCCTTGAGGCAGCCTTGGAAGTTACGGGCAGCGAGTAGGAGGCCGTGCATGAGTTCTGCAGGTTCGAGAACGACACCGCGACCGCAGCCAGGGTCAGCCGATGCCAAGCGCGGGGTGCAACGCACAGGCTCGGCAGAAGCCCGCCGGGCAGCGTCAAAACGCACGCCAGGCGCCAGGAAGATCGTCGCCCAACACCTGCCCGGCTTCTCTCGGCAGCTCGCAGCCATGTTGTCCGCCGGCATGCCAATCGTGGCCGCGCTGGAAGCCCTGCAGGAACAGACCGATAACCCGAGTTTCCAGAAAGTCATCCAGCGGGTGCGGGCATCGATCGAAAACGGGGCGGCTCTTTCCGAGGCGTTACGGCAATTCCCCCAAGTCTATGACGAACTGTACTGTAACATGGTCATGGGTGGCGAGCGCGGCGGTCAACTGCCCGAAACCATCGGTCGCCTGGCAACCTTTCTGGAGTCTTCCGCCAAGCTCCGCCGCAAGGTGAAATCGGCCTTGATGTACCCCACCATCGTCCTGTGCCTGGCGGGTTTGATCGCCACTTTGATGATCATGTTCATCGTTCCGGTGTTCGGGTCTATGTTTGCGGATTTCGGCGCTGACCTGCCTGCGCCTACCCAATTCCTGCTCGACATGAGTAACTGGCTCAAGAAGTATGGCTGGATTGTCCTTCTCGGGGCTATCGGATCCGTGATCGGTTTTAACAAGTGGCGCGCCACACCAAACGGCGCCTACCGTTTCGATGCGTTTATGCTGCGTGCCCCGGTTTTCGGCGAACTGAGCCGCAAAGTCGCCTCAGCCCGTTTCGCGCGGACATTCGGGCAGTTGATCCGCAGCGGAGTACCCATCCTGAGTGCACTTGAAATCGTTTCCGGTGCGACGGGAAACCACGTGGCGGGGCGCGTGATCACGAATGCACGCACGGCTGTCGAGCGTGGCGACCCGCTATCCAGCGCACTGGTCCACCAGACTGTCTTCCCCATTCTGCTCGTGCGCATGCTTCAGGCCGGAGAGAAGACCGGGAAAATCGACGAAATGATGGACAATATCGCCACCTTTTATGACGACGAGGTCGAGACTATGCTGGCTGGGTTAACCTCGCTGCTCGAACCCCTGTTGATCGTCTTCCTGGGGGTTGTGATTGGCGGTATCGTGCTCTGCATGTTCCTGCCGATTTTCAAGATGGCGGACGTGGTGAGCGGCAGTAAGTGAAGAGGGCGCGTCCGCGTGCGTTTCGGTGGGTCCGGGCGTGTGAGGGGCCGAAAAGCGCTTTTATCGGACACACTCCGTCCTTCCGGGCTTTCGCAACCGGGCTTTTCGATGGCCCTGCGGCCGGCGAAGGAGCTACCCGGCTCCGCCGGGGGCGCGTCCAGTTTGCCAATTAAGCCGCTGATGAAAAGGCGATTCCGCGCTTTACTTGTCATGCACCCATCGGTACCATCTCCTTTATGAGAATTGAGAATGCGGATTTGCTGTTGTATCGCTTTCGGCGTTAAAGCGACCGCGAAAGCGCGATTCCCATTGAGTGAAAGGGGTTTGATATGGCCAGATTACTGATCGTTGACGATGAACCAAGCACCTTAAGCGTACTCAGCACCCTGTTAAAAGCAGAGGGGTATGAAGTAACCGCCGCACTGGGCGGAGAACAAGCACGCGATCTGATCCGCTCCAAGGATTTCGACCTGCTGCTATGCGATATCCGCATGAGTCCGGTCAATGGCATGGAGTTGCTTCGGTTGGTTCACGACGAGCGTCCGCAGATGTCCGTCATCATGTTGACAGCCTACGGTTCAGTGAAAACAGCCATCGAGGCGTTGAAACTCGGAGCCTTCGACTACGTGACCAAGCCATTCAAGGTGGACGAGTTGATACACACGATCCAACGTGCGATCGAGTACAACCGCGCCATAGTCGAGAATGCGGATCTCAAGGCTCAACTCGGCACCCGCTACCGGCTCGAGAGCATTGTTGCCGAAAGCGAATCCATGAAGAACATCTGTGAGATGATCAAGCGCGTCGCCCCCACCGATGCCACGGTGCTCATCTCCGGCGAGAGCGGAACCGGCAAGGAGGTCGTGGCCAAGGCGATTCACGCGTGCAGCCGACGGTCAAGCAAGAGCTTCCTCCCCGTGAACTGCGCGGCACTTCCCGAGCCACTCCTCGAATCCGAGATGTTCGGCCACGTCAAAGGCTCGTTCACGGGGGCCTCCGCCAACAAAGAAGGCCTCTTCGAGGCCGCGAGCGGTGGAACCATTTTTCTTGATGAAATCGGCTCCATGCCGCTCAGCATCCAGAGCAAACTGCTGAGAGTCCTGCAGGAACGCGAAGTCAGGCGCGTGGGAAGCAATGAGACCGTGCCCATCGACGCGCGGGTGTTGGCAGCCACAAACACCCCGTTGAAGCAGCTCATGGAGGAGGGGAAATTCAGGGAGGACTTGTTCTACCGCCTGAGCGTTATTTCACTCGAAATCGAACCCCTCCGCAACCGAAAGGAAGACATTCTGCCCCTTGCCTACCATATGATAAGGAAAGAGACCCCGCAGGGAAGCCCGATGCCGGTGCTGGAACCGGAGGTTTGCGCCATTCTCGAAGCGTACAGTTGGCCCGGCAACGTCCGCCAGCTTGAGAACACCATCAAACACGCCCTGACCTTTGCAACCGGCAATCGGATTACCAAGGACATCCTGCCGCCGCGGATCTCGGCCATCCAAGTGCCACCGCAGCCCACCCCGTCACAAAGTGCCCTGGATGCCTCCAAATGCAAATCGCTGCGAGCTTTCTTGCGGTCCAAAGAGCAGGAATACCTCAAACAGGTCATGGAATTATGTAATGGAGACAAGGAAGAAGCAGCCAAACGCCTCAAAATCAGTCTTGCGACACTTTACCGCAAACTTCCCGGTAATGAAGAGAATCCTGAGTAGAGAGGCTGACTGAACGTGCATATTGTTTTCAATAAGAAGCACTTATGAGCGTTCTCATTAGTGATAGACGCTTGTCGCACTACTGACACGATGTCGCATCACTGACAAGTCGACGAGTCGGGATTATTCAGAAACCCAGTGATTCTCCTTCGTTTCTTGATGATTTCGCGATATTGAAACACTTTCTTTCATCCCGTCGCCTCTTTCTCTGCAATGAAAAAGCACTTGGCACATCGCCTGCTTATATAGAAAGCCAGCGTTCACTGAATCGGGCAAACGAAGCCCACAACAACAGGCAAGGAGAAGCACAATGAGGAACATGAAGAAGTCGGGATTCACACTGGTAGAGATCATGATCGTGGTCGCGATTATCGGTCTGCTGGCCGCAATCGCGATTCCGTCGCTGGTGAAGGCCAGAACGGAAACGCAGAAGAAGCTTTGCGTGAACAACCTTCGTTTGATCGAAGATGCGTGTGACGAGGTCATGTCCATCAGCAACCTGACCAGCACAACGTCGCTGTCGATCGCTTCGGTTGGCGAGCATCTGAAGGCCGGTTCGGTCGGTGCCATGAACTGGCCGACTGGCGTGACGCCGCCCGATGAGGATGCGATCAAAAACAGCGGGACGAACGTTCTTTCCGTGGTGTTCAACGGAGAGACGATTACCACGGGTCGGTAAATCGCTCCAGCCTGTACGGCATCAAGAACCCCGAGCTCACCAAGCTCGGGGTTTTTGTTTTCGACTTCGGGCACGGATTGTGCTTTCTCTGAATCGCAGCTAGCCCTGTGTTTCCAGGGGGGGTGCGGACGATCCTCTTGCGTAGCGGTTGTTCATCTGGTACGTTTACTAGGAATTTATGAAGCAGTTCGATGATTTGATGGAGCGGTTCAGGGGGCGCCCGGTTGATGTTCTCGGGGTGCATGTTGACACCAACGCCACACGCGCCGTGCGACTGCGCAAGCATGGTACGTCTCTCAGCCTGATCGGCGCCGAATGCCTGCCGCCCATCAACCTGACCGACGTGACGAAGAACCGCGGACCGCTGGTGGCCCTTCCCGCTCGCCTACGTGCGCCTTACGCGGCTTTGACGCTGAACGACAACGACGCGCTTGCCAAACTGCTCTTTCTACCAAGCTCCCCGGAGAGCCAAACGCCTGAGAAGATAGCCGAGCAGTTGGGACTCAAAGGGAAAGAGGACTTCCGGATCGTCTCGCGCACGCTTGCCGAGGGTCATGGCAAGGCAGAGGCCCGCATTCTTGCGGTCGGCATCCCCCTCAGCACAGTGAAAGCGGCCATGCGTATCCTGCCGTCCGGCACGCCTGCCCCCGTCTCGCTGGAACTGGATGGACTGGCAACCCTGACGGCATTCCTGCATTACGCCGATATCGTCGATATCACCCACCCTGCCGTCGTTGTTGACTTCGGTCCATCCAGCAGCACCCTGGCGGTGATCATCAAGCGCAGCCTGGTCTTGCTGCGTCGTTTCGAATTCGGCACGGAGTCTCTCGCGGATGCCGTGCAGCAATCCCTGCGAGTCGACCGCGACACGGCCCGCGGTATCATCACCGACGGCGCGTTCGACATCACGCAGCCCGTGCAGAAGGCCATTTCGCCCCTGGCCAAGCAGTTGATTGTCTCCCGCGACTTCTGCGAGCGGCGCGAGAACTGCCGCGTCGCGCATCTCTACATCTCGGGCAGCCTGGTGGCGTGGCGCCAGGTGGTGGATCAGTTGCGCGCCATGCTCGATATTGGCATTGAGCAATGGGACCCGTTCACAGGCCTGGATATCGCGAACGGGGCGATTCCCCAGGGGGTTCAGGATCGGAAACATGAATTCGGCGCCGCGGTCGGCGCCTGCCTGGCGACGTTGGGAGTGGTATGAATCTGCGGGTCAACCTGTTCCTGCCCGGCGAGCAGCGCAGCGCCACGCCGCTCAACCCGCGGACTGTTCTGCGCGTCTTTGCCGTGGCCGTCCCGGGGGCCTTCCTGCTCCTCATCGTGGCGACAGTCTCCGACCTGGTGTCCCTGCGCTCCGAATTGAATCAGGTCGAGGCACGCTGGCGCCAGATCGAGCCGAAGAAGAAGCAAGCCGAACAGGAGCAGGCAGACATCCTGGCCAACAAAGACATCGCCATGGAGATCGAAGGCTGGTCGTCGGCCCGTTTCGACTGGGGCTCGACACTGGCCGCTCTGTGCGCCGATGTGCCCACGAACATTCAATTCATCGCCTTCCAAGTGTCGCAGGATATGCCGCTTATCGATAAGAAGGTGCCGGCCCGGGTGTGCCGACTGCAGTTGGCCGGGCGGGCAAGCGGACGCAGTGTCGAAGTCGAGATCGAGCACCTGCGTGACCGGGCGACAAAGCTGCCCATCGTGGCGTCGGCGCGGATCACGCAGTACGGAGCCGATACAGCCCCCAACGCAAATGAGTTCGACCGTGTGTTCGGCATCGAATGCGTATTCAAGCCGCAGGCGTTCAAATGAAACTCCCAACCGAAAAAGGCGAGCGCACGAAGCTCTTCATTGCCTGCGCCGCCGGCACCGTGGCGCTGGTGTATGGCATCTACGCGGGTATCGTAACGCCGCTCAAGAACCACAAACTCAACACGGAAGACCGGATTGCCGTCGTCAAGGCCGACGTGGATACGGCGGAGACAATCATCAAGCGCGTCACAGGTCAACGCGGCGCCAACATCAAGACCGTCGCGCAGATCCGTGCCGCTACCATCGACAGCCAGTACCTCGTCCGTCCCCGGTTGGGCAACTACCAGTTGGCCGCCATCGAGATCGTCGATGCGGCAGCCCGAACGGCGGCCGTCGAAGTGGTGGCGATCAACGAGGTGGGCCTCTCCACGATTCCGCAACATACCGGCCGCAAGACGCCGAACGCCTTCCGTTCCTACACCCTGCGCGTCAGTCTGCACGCCGGTGTCAGGGGAATCCTGGCGTTTCTGCGCAACCTGGAGCAGGCCAATCCTTACGTCTGCGTAAGCGCGCTGAGTATCACGGTCGAACCGTCGCGCCCGGAGCAGCACAATGTCGGGTTCGACATTCAGTGGCCCGCGTGGGCCAGTGAGGAAACCCGCAACCGCTTTGCCCGCGAGGAGCCGGCAGGCACGGCCACGAATGTGACCGTCCAGCCCAAGTCATGAACGTCCGCGCTTGTACAACCCTCGGCATCATGGTGGCCCTGCTGAACGGAAGGGCCCGCGCCGACGGCACCGGACAGCCGCCCGCTGTTGTCTCGGAGATGGTTGCCACCAACCAGCCGGCGCCAGCCACAGTCGCACAAAGGAATGTCGCTCCCGCCGACGCCCCAGCCGCGGACGAGCGCGATCCCTTCTGGCCCATCGGCTACACGCCAGCGCCGCCGGTCGCTTCAAACGAGGTCCGGGTTGTCGCCCCTGCCACTCCCCAGGTGCGCCAGATTCCCACCGAGTGGCCGGAGCTCAAGGTGACCGGCCTGACTCGCACCCCGGAAGGCTCTTATCTGGCATTCGTGATAGGATCTGGCTTTGTTGAACCCGGGGATATCGTCACCATCAAACGCAACGGGATGGTCTACAGGTGGAAGGTGAACGCGGTCAGCGAGAAGGGACTCGCCACCTCGCGGCTGGATGCCAGGCCGCAGTAGCCGTGTGACAGGGATCAATGTAGTCAAGGGGTAGGCCGTTGCGGCGGTCAGTCGCCGCACACAGCCGTGCAGAAAGGAAGGTCCGCCATGAAAAGACGTTCGTTGAGTCTGCTCGCCGGAACGCTGCTGCTTGCCGGCTTGGGTATCATGCTGTTTCCGGGTTGCGAGGACACGCCGGACATGGGCAACGTGGACCAGATGCTCGACGGCAACCCGGTCCCTGACGACACGCGCCAGGCTGGCATCACACCGCTGACGGTGGAACCGAAGCAGGGAACGATCAGTCATCCGGGTCAGAGCCTGTCGTTCACAGCGACCGGCAGCCCTGACAAGCGTTACCACTGGGAAGTGAGCATTCCGGCGAACGGCTCGTTCAGCGTCACGGATCGCAGCCAAACCGCCATCTACCAAGACAACGCCGCCAATACGAACAACAACAAGAACACCCTCATCGTCTTCGACGAACGCGGCTATGCGATCACCATACCCATCAACTAACGGTAGGCCTCAAGCGCGAGTCCACAGGGACGACAGAGAACGGAGAATCGTCATGACCAACAACCGAGCGACGTTAAAGACAGCAACTGCTCTGCTTGCGATGGGGCTGACCGCCGCCATCGTTTTGGCCCAGGCTGGCGCCACGAACCCACCGCCTACGGCGCAGGCTGAAGCCGTGCTTACCCCTGTCGCCATAGCGCCCACGAATGGGACAGCCTTTGTGGGGTTGGAGCCCGTCGCTGACACCGTGCCGGGATCCGAGTCCATTGTGACGACTCGCCAGAACCGGATCAGCGTCACGCTCAACGACGTGCCGCTCGCGGACGTAGTCCGCATGTTCACCCGCATCTCGGGGGCGAACATCATCGCCACCTCGTCCAACCTGCAGGGCATGGTCACCGCCAACCTGACGGACGTGGAATGGTACCCGGCCATGCTGACCATTCTGAAGGAGCACAGCCTCACACTCAACAAGGCGCCGGATGCCGAGATCTACAGTATCGTGGCCACGCCGCCGGATGCCCCGGAGCCCTTGATCGTGAAGACCATCTTCATGGACTACGCGACCGTGAACGATATCTTGGTGGTCGTGAAATCCATCCTGTTGCCCCAGGGCATGGTGTCGGGCTTTCCGTCCCGCAATGCCATCGTGGTCCGCAGCACGGCCGCCAACCTGGGCGAGGTTGAGTCGGTGCTCAAGATCATCGACATCCAGAGCAAGCAGGTTTGCATCGAAACGCGCTTCATGCAACTCACCGACAATGCCAGCAAGAAACTGGGCATTCGCTGGGATTCGCTCGAGGAGTTCGGGGTGAAACTGGGCGCCGGGCCGTTCTCGACGGAAACCGTTACCACGCGCACCAAGAGCCGGAAGAACAATCTCGAGCGCGTCAACAATCGCTCCAGGACCGACACGGACACGGACACCTTCGACATGTATGACGTCCAGAAAGACACGGGGATCGCGCCGCACCCCCGCCAGATCGAGGACACCCTGACGCAAAGCGAGAACGCTTCCACAACGGTTTTGGACGACTTCAACAAGGTCATCACGGAGCAACAGGCAGCCATCCTGGATATAAACGCCCTCGAACTGGTCCTCAGCGCCCTGCGCAAGACGGAGGGAGTCAGCGTTATCTCCAACCCCAAGATCATCGTCAACAACGGATCCACGAACGCGTATATCAGCATTGGCGACCGCGAGCCGATCGTGAAAACCAGCCTGACCACGGGCACCCAGAACAGCCCGGGGGACAAGCTGCAGTACGAGTTGGACACGACCATCAACACCGACTACATCAAGCAGGGCTACCTGCAGACGGGCATGGATCTGCGCGTGATCCCGACGGTCAAGACGGACGACCTGATCGAGGCGATCATCGCCCCTTCGCTCAGGCGCAAGCTCAGGGACAAGGTCGTTGGCGACAACTCCTGGCCCGTCATCTCCGTGAAGGAAATCCGCACGCAATTCACCCTGCGCAGCGGCCAGACGGTTGCCATTGGCGGATTGACCGATACCTCGGACACGAAGAAGATCGCCAAGATCCCCGTGCTCGGCAGCATACCCCTGATTGGCAAGTACCTGTTCTCGCACGAGGAGGACGCTCAAACGCAGGAAGAGACCATCATCTTCGTCACGCTGGCCCTGGCCCCGCCGGATGCGCTTTTCGAGGAGGCGGGCATTCCCAAGAACTCGCGCTTGGTGCACGAGCACATGATTAACGACAAGAAGACCGACCAGCCGCAGATACAGATCGATCAGGAGGTCATCAAGGCGACCGTTGGCAAGGAAGTCAGCAAGGAGTAGCGCGCAGCCTCGGACGGCAAGCGCCGGTTCCCCACATGGACGCAGCCGTCCGGGAACCGGCGTTTGCATTTACGGGGGTGGAGCGGCGTTGACGCCCCGTGGTCAGGTCGGCTATCATAGGGCCGGTAGGGAGGAGACAGAGACGACCTTGAGGAGAGAAACGTCATGATGGCAAGCGTCCAGCAGCCGGCAGTCACCCAGGCACCCGCACGGGGGACGGCACCTTGGTTTCACCGCGTCTGCGTGCGGTTGGCTGCACTCCTGGCTTTGGGATTGGCGACGGCTCCCCTGCGTGCCGACGTCATCATCAACGAGATCATGTATGCCCCCTACGAACCCATTGGCACCACGAACGATACGGAGTACATCGAACTCTACAATCCGGGCGCCGCGCCGGTTGACTTAACCTCATACCGCTTCGACAACGGTGTCGATTTCCAATTCGCGCCGAGCACCATCATCGGGGCCAAGGGGTACTTGGTTGTCTGCCGCAACTTGAACGCCTTCACCAATGCGTACAAGACGGTGCACAACGTCATCGCCGGGTTCGACGGCACATTGGCGAACCGCCTTGGCGAACGCGTGACCCTGTCGAAGTTGCAGGGCGGCGAATGGGTAACGGTCGACACAATCCGTTACGTGGATGCGGGACGTTCTGACGGTATGGGACCATCCCTGGAGTTGGTGAATCCCGGATTTGCCCCGCTGCCCGACCAGTTTTACGGCACGTGGAAGGACTCCATCGCCCCCAGCGGCACGCCCGGCGTTGTCAACGGGGTGTACCAGCCCAATCCACCCCCCGCCGCCGGGAACATCCTGCATGACCCACCCCGCCCACCGGCCGGTTCCAGCGTCACGATCTCGGTTCAGGCCGGCGGGCACTCGCCCACCCTGGTAAGCGGCGTCACGCTGAACTACCGGATTGACGCCCGCCCGCAGGTGGCCTGGCGCCAGGTGGCCATGGAGGACCTCGGGGTGAACGGCGACATCCGGGCCGGCGATGGCGTCTACACACGCGTCCTGCCGGAGTACGGCGACCCAGCGCCCACGGCGGGCATGCTGTACGAGTTCAAAATGACGGTGACCGGCACGAATGGGCTTTCGGTAACCGTGCCGGCGACCAACGACGTCGGACTTGTCGCCGCCCCCTACTCGTGCCTCTGCTATTTCGGGGAGGATCCTACCTTCACCGGCGAATACGAGACGTTTCAGATTCTGATGACCAAGGAGAATCGCAACCTGCTGGAGTACGGGCGGGCCGAGAACAGCAGGATACCGATCGATTGCACGTTCATCACCTCCGACGGAAGGATCTACTACAGCAGCGGCACCCGCTACCGCGGCAACAGCTCGCTTAAATGGCCGTACAGCTTCCGGGTGGAACTGCCGCGCGGCAGGGACCTGGACGGCTCCCGCGAGTGGGACTTCAACTACCGGCGCGCCATGCTGCAGTACCTTGGACAAACCGTGCTCGAGAACGCCGGCATGGGCGTCCACGGTCTGAACCCGTCCCTCGCCCATCTGTGGCTGAACGAAACGGACAAGACGACGGCGGCGGCGGAGACGCCCGGCGAGTTCCAGAACATCTACGTGCGTTTCGAACCCGTGGACAACGACCTGCTGTCCAAACACTATAGCGGGCAACTTGGCAATATTTACCGGGGCGAGAACGGCACCTATGCGTGCCTGGTGCCGAGCACGATCGCAGACTACAAGGGCTGGTACTCGATCACCACCAACAACCCGCTGACCGCCTGGACGGAGTTGGATGCTCTGGCGCGACTGCTCGACAACAACGCTGCGCTGTATCCGCAGATTCTGTCGTCGCTGGTGGATGTCCGGCAGTGGGCGCGCACCTATGCCGGACACGTGGCCCTCTCGAATGGCGAGGGCGGTTTCCACTGCCCGCGAACCACCCAGGGCGACGACTGGTACACCTACCGCGACTTCAACGACGGCCGATTCGATATGTACCCCTGGGATCTCGACGAAGTCATCGAGCAGGGCGTCGAGGGTCAGGTCGCCACCAATCGCTCGATCTGGGGATTCGAGAACAACAACGCCGGACAGGCGGACGAAGTCGTTGCCAAATTTCTCTACAGAGCGCCGATGATTTCCTACTACGTCGGTGACGTGGCGGACATCGTGGACACCGTCATGGACCCCGCCAGCATGAGCCCTGTCTTCGACAAGATGGGCAGCATCCTGACCCCGGCCTACCGCCAGAAGCTGGAAGCCAATATCGCCAGCCGGCGGCACTTCGTTCACACCCAGATCAACTCGAACCTCACCGTGAGCATCACCGGCGCAACGGCCACGGGGCCGCTCGGCTGGGTGGTTGCCTCGCCGTCCATCGCCCTGACGGGCGCCGCGCCGCAAGCCTATACGCGTTATGTCAGGATCAACGGACGCACCGCCAATTGGAATACCCGCAACAACGCTTGGAACACCACCAACAACCTCGTCCTGCCGGCCACGGTCAACACCCTGATTGTGCAGGCCATTGACAGCGAAGGACTCTTGCTCAAAGCGCTGACCAACACCGTCGTGGTCAAGGCCGCCTCCGTGAACAAGAGCGGCGCCATCGCGGGCAGCCAGACTTGGAACGGCGCCGGCGGGGTGGTTGTCGTGACAGCCGACGTGACGATTCCCGCGGGTGCTTCTCTCACGATCGCCTCCAGCACGGTGGTCCTTTTCGCGCCGAGCGCCCGCCTGCTGGTGAACGGTGGAACGTTGGACATCCAGGGCACGGCGACGGCCCCGGTCTACCTGGCTCCCAACGACGCAGCCAGCGCGTGGAGCATTGAGGCCGTTGGGGCGACGTCCGTCGTCACCGGGCGACAAGCCCGGCTCGTGGGCGGCCGGGTGGCCGTGACCAGCGGGGCACGACTGGCTTTCGACAGTGTCACCCTGCAGGACTACAAGGGCGCGAGCGGCATCCTGACCGCGTCCGGCGCAGCGGCTGTTTCGCTCTTCCGAACGATCGTACGCGACTACGGATTCACGCGATTCGACACCACACCCACCACGATCCGGCATTGCCTGCTGGAGCGGATGACCGTGGCCGGCGCACAGTTCACGGCCACGACGGCAGCCGTGGAGCATACCACAATTGGCGACTCCCTGGCTGCCGGGGTCAACGGGATGCAGTCAACGGCTGGATCCTCGGTAGGTGCGACCGGTTGCCTCCTCCACGATCTCTCCGGGCGGGCCGTCACGGTCGGCGGCGGGCCGTCACCCTCGGCACTGCGACTGACAGGCAGCCTGGTCTACAACTGCGGCACCGGCCTGCAGGTCGTAGCCGGCTCAAGCCTGACTAATTCACAGACTACGGTGGCCCTTTGCGCCGTCGGCCTGCAGGGTACCCTCGCCGACCCGCACAGCCTCATCGTGTGGGACTGCGCCACGCCCGTCGCCTCCGGACCGGCTACCGTGGCGTACAGCGACATCCAGCAGGCGGGAACAGCAACCTATCCCGGTACGTCCAACCTGAACCGTCCGCCCTGGTTCCGCGACACGGGAGACGGCGACTACCAACTGCAGGCAATCTCGCCCTGCCTGGGCAGCGGGCAGGGCGGTACGGACATGGGCTCGAGCTTCCCGGTGGGCGCGAACCCTGCCGCCCCCACGGACCTGGGCGCCGTCAGCACACTCCTGGGCGGCGTGCCGCAGGTGGTCTTGCAGTGGACCGACACCAGCACGGACGAAACGGGCTTCACCATCGAACGCTGCGCAGCCGGCGGCGCCTGGACCGTGGCCGGTTCGGCGGCCGAGGGGGCAACGGGCTTCACGGATGCCAGCGTTCTGCAAAACACGACGTACATCTACCGGGTGCGCGCCGTGCATGCCCGGGGGCAGTCGCACTACAGCGAACCGGCCTCCTGCAACACCGGTTTCAGCGCCGCCAGCCAGGATTTGATCGCGAATCTGCGCCTTACCGAGATCATGTACAACCCTCCGAACGACATGCAGTCCGAAGAGTACCTGGAGTTCCGGAACATCAGCACGACGAAGACGTTGGCGTTGGGCGGCCTGCGGTTCACGGACGGCGTGGACTTCGCCTTCAGCAGCTCGACGCTGCAGAGCCTGGCACCCGGACAGACGCTGCTGCTGATTCAGAACCCCACGGCCTTCCTCGCACGCCATCCCGGCGTAACCTATCACGGCGTGTTCGCGGGTGGCATGAAGAACGGCAGCGAGCGCCTGGCCGTCAGCGACGCCCAAAGCAACACCATCATACACGTCACGTACCAGGACACCTGGTATTCCACCACGGACGGCGAAGGCTACGCCCTGGTTCTGGCGGATCCGCCCCACACGCCAAACGATCCTGCAACCGACAACCTCAGCAATCCCCTCCTGTGGCGCCCCAGCACGAACCGGCACGGCTCTCCGGGATCAGCCGATCCAACCCCGCCCTTCGGCTTCGTGGTCATCAATGAGATCCTGGCCCACACCGATCTGCCACAGCGGGATTCCATCGAGGTGTTCAACGCCGGAACCAATAGCGTCAACCTTGCCGGCTGGTTCCTCAGCGACGATCAGACGGACCTCAGGAAGTACGCCGTCACGAATGTCAGCCTCGTGCTACCCCCTGGCGGTTACCATGTATTCTACGAGAACACGTCGTTCAATCAGGGTTCCAAGCCATTCCGCTTGAGCGAGTTGGGAGAAACCGTCTACCTCTCGTCCGGCGACGGTGTCAACCTCACCAGCTACCGTACCCAAGAGGATTTCGACGCGTCGCCCAACGGCAGCTCCTTTGGCCGTCACACCCGCAGCGACGACTTGGTGGACTTCGTTCTGCAGAGCAATGTCACGTTGAATGCCTCGAACGCCTACCCGCGTGTGGGCCCTGTCGTCGTCAACGAGATCATGTACAACCCGTACGCAACCGGGAAGGAGTTCATCGAACTGCACAATCCCACCTCCAGCAGCGCCCCTCTCTACGACCCGGCACATCCGGCGAACACTTGGCGACTCGACGGGGCCGTCGCCTATACCTTTGCGCCGGGAGTAAGCATGCCGCCGCAGGGTTATCTGGTGATCGCCTCAATCGATCCCGCCGCGTTCCGCGCGCTCTACGGCATCACCAACCCGGCGGTGCAGGTTGTGGGGCCTTTCGTTGGCGCGCTGGCGAACAGCGGCGAGAGCGTCAAACTCTATCGCCCCGACGTGCCCGAGACGAACGGCGTCATCCCGTACATCCGCGTCGATCGCGTACAGTACAGCGATACCCCGCCCTGGCCGACGGCCGCCGACAACGGCGGAGCCTCGCTCGAACGCGTCCGCCCGCTCCGGTACGGCAACGATCCGGCCAACTGGATCGCGGGCAGCGTGGGCGGCACGCCCGGTGAGCCGAACAATACAAATGGCGTCCCCTCGCTGGGCTTCACCCTGACAGGGGCGAGCGGTCCCGAAACGAACGCTGCGTACACCGTCAGCGTGGACCTCAGCCACGCCTCGACCTCAACCGTCACCGTCAGTTACGCCGTGGCAGGCGGCACGGCTACGGCCGGTTCGGACTACACGACCGTCGCGGGCACGCTCGTCTTCTGGCCGTACGAGACTAATCACACGTTCGCACTGCCGCTGCTGAACGACTCCGCCGTCGAACCCGACGAAACCGTTGTGCTGGGGCTGAGCGCCTTGTCGCCCGCCGCCCGGTTCGGCGGCAATCGCACCTTCACCTACACCATCGTCGACCACGATGCGACAACTGTGGCCGCACCGGTCATCACGCCCGCCGGGGCGGATTTCCTGCGCTCGATCAGCGTGACCATCACGACGACCGTGGCGCAGGCTGAAGTGCATTACACCACGGACGGAAGCACGCCAACCGTTGGCGCCCCGATCTACACCGGTTCGCTGGTGCTGACCGGCAGCGCCCGGATCAAAGCGCGAGCTTTTGTCGGCAGCGCCAACGCCGGCGCCGTGGCCACCGCGCTGTTCGTCGAAAAAACCGCCCCCCCCGAGGATCCGGAGGGGCTCGTCAATCGTACGGTGCAAGCCGGTACCGACGATGCCCATGAACCGTTCAATACCCACGTCGTGGATGTGACGAGTTCCTCGCTGACCTTGGGATACCTCGGTCGCAACAACCCCTTCGCGACAGGTCTGCGGTTCGCCTCGCTGCCCATCCCGCCGGGCGCCATCATCAGCAATGCCTACATCCAGTTCAAGGCTGCCAGCGCAGGTTTGGGCGCGCTGACCCTGCGGCTCACGGGCGAGGCTGTGGACAGCGCTCCGACCTTCGCGGCTGTCGCAAACGGCATCAGCAGCCGTACCCGTACGGCGGCCGCCGTGACCTGGCAGCCGCCCAACTGGAGCACCGTCGGCGAGCAGGCAGCGGCGCAGCGCACGCCCGATCTGTCCTTGCTCTTGCAGGAGCTCGTGAACCGCCCCGGTTGGGCCCGCAGCAACAGTGTGGCGATCCTGATCGACCATGTGACGGGCAACTACTACCGCCAAGCCGTCACCTATGACAGCGCACCCGTCTCGGCGCCCCTGCTGCACGTCGAGTTCAGCGTGCCCCCGAACCCGGACGCCGACGGGGATTACCTGCCGGACAGTTGGGAACAGCAGCATTTCGGCAGCACGAATGCCGTCAACGGCGGCGCCGGCGAGGATTTCGACAACGACGGCGCGCCGAACCTCGACGAGTACGTGGCGGGCACCATTCCCACGAACGCCCTGTCGGTGCTGGCCGTACGGCACTTCGATTGGGTCGGCCTGAACCCGGTGCTGAGGTGGCCCAGCGTCACGGGGCGGCTCTACGCCGTGTATCGCAGCACCAACCTGCTGCAGGCTTGGCCGCCGGCCCCGCTCGCGGGCAACCTGCCGCCGCACACCAGCGGGACCAACACCTACACAGACACGCAGGTGACCAATCCGCCGGCGTTCTACCGGGTGGGCGTGAAGCGGCAACCGTAGCGTTTCACTGGCCGCTCAAATCTCGACGGCTGCTTCGCTTTCGTGCCGCTGACGGGTGACACGCAGAACGTCGTCAACCGTGGTGATGCCGTCCAGCGCGCAGTACCACCCACTCTGCCGCAGCGTCAGCATCCCCTCCTCCACGGCGCGGGCCATGAGTCTGCCGCTGACCACGCGCTCGACGATCATGCTCCGCAGCGCATCCGACAGAACCAGAATCTCGAAGATGGCCTTGCGCCCGCTATACCCCGTAAAGCGGCACGCCGGACAGCCCCGCCCACGCACAAGAATCGGCTGCTCCGGGGCGTCCGGGCAGGCGATCCGGATGTCGGACAGGATGCACCGCTCCGCGGGCGCAGGCTCCTGACAGACAGCGCAGACCCGCCGTACAAGCCGTTGCGCGACAATGCCTTTCAAGCTGGAGGCAATGAGATAGGGTTCCACCCCCATATCCATCAGGCGGGTCACGGTACTCGCGGCGTCGTTGGTGTGCAGCGTACTGAACACAAGATGCCCGGTCAGTGCGGCGGCCACGGCCGTGTCGGCCGTTTCGCGGTCGCGAATCTCCCCGATCAGGATCACGTCAGGGTCATGGCGCAGGATCGAACGCAACCCCGCGGCGAACGTGAAACCGATATCCGGGTGGGCCTGCATCTGCAAAATGCCGCCGATCTGGTACTCGACCGGATCCTCCACCGTAACGATCTTGCGGTCGGGCTGATTCAGACGATCCAGCGCCGCGTAGAGGCTGGTGGTTTTGCCGCTGCCCGTGGCCCCCACGAAGAGGATAACGCCGTTGGGTTGGCTGATCAGGTCCTCCAGCACGGTCAACTGGGGCGCGCGCAACCCCAGTTCCGACAGCCCCAGAAACGTCGTGCGGCGATTCAGGATACGCAAGTTCACGGCCTCACCGTGGTAGGACGGGAGCACGGAGACGCGAATGTCGAGCGTCTCGCCCGCGACGGTGACGGCGAAACGGCCGTCCTGCGGCAACCGCCGGTCGGCAATGTTCAACTGGGCCAGGACCTTGATGCTGGAGGCGATGGCGCGCTGGTAGTGGGGGATGGCGCGCGGCAGCGGAATCGGATAGAGCATGCCGTCGATCCGGTAACGCAAACGCAGGCTGTCGAGCCCCGGTTCGATGTGGACGTCGCTCGCGTTGCTGCGCACGGCGTCGGCAATGACCAGTTGCACGAACTCGCTGATGTTGCCGGCATCCTCAGAGCGGCCGTTCTTCTGCTCCAGGCCAGCCAGGGCCTCGATGCCGACGCCGTAATACTGCCGGATGAAAGCCGCGATGTCACCGGCACGGCAAAGCACCCAGTCCACGGGGCAGCCGAGCACCAGTCGCAGCTTGTCTTCTTCGCGTACGTCCGGCGCATGTGCCGTGGCAAGCACCACGGCGGCCCCCGCCATCCGCACGGGCATGACCTGGTGATGGACGGCCACGCGGTCGGGTACGCGGGCCACGGCTTCCGGTTCGATGACAGCAGCGCCGGCGCACAGGGTCGGCAGCCCCATGATCCCGGCCAGCCGCTCCAGCAGGTCGTCCTCGGTCAGCACCGCCGCCTCGATCAACAGCGCCTCAAGCGTCCCGCCCTCGCGCCGCATGCGCTGCAGGAGCGCCTCCCACGCGCCCCGTTCCACCCGCCCCTCGTCGATCAGCGCCGTGCCCAACCTCTGGAGGACCGCCTCGCGCGCACGCACCGCCGCCGGTGTGGCTGCCGTCCCGCTCTGCCATCCATCGCCCACCGTCATGGCGCCTCTTCCTCCCGGGGTAATTCCAGCTGCACCTGCGGCACGGCCTGCGTAACCCCGGCCTGCAGCACGTACGCCGCGCCATCCACACCCTCCAGCGTCAGCTCGTGACGTCCGATGCGCACGATGCGGTAACCGACAAATGTGCCACCGACTGCGCGCGCCACCGCTTGTGTTTGCGCGGGCGCGTCCAGCAGGGCAGTCAGCACACCATCCGGTCGCCGGATGGAACCGCGGTACAGGACCACCAGGCGCGGCACTTCCTGCGCCGCCGGGCGCGCGGCCAGGTTCGTTGCCGGCGGCAACGCCAGCACAGCGTCCACGGCCTGGGTGACCGCCAGCAGGGCGGAGGCCCGCCGCTGCTCCTGCCACGCCTCCAGGTAGTCCGACTGAAAGGGGTTACGGTGTTCGGCGAACCGCGCCGCGCGCAACCAGGTCGCCTGTTCACGGTCGGCCGCCAGGGGCAGATCCTCCGGCTCGGGGGCCGAACCCAGGGGCCGGGCGGCATCCAGCGCACTCTGCCAGAGCGACCACACGAAAGTCACGGCCAGCAGGCCCCACGCCACCGTCGCCACTGCCCGCATGTTCACACGCGCCAAGGCCCGCCAGATACGCTCCAGCGTCACGACCCACCCTCCTGTTCCGCGCCCGTGCCGCCGCCAGCGCCGACCGGCATCTCGCGCTCAGGCGGGGGTGGCCCCACCTCGTCCAGCCTGGCCGTGGTGTAGACCAGGGCGCCAGCCGTCAGTTCCACCCGGAGCGGATCGGACACCTCGCGATCGAGCCGCTCGACGCGCAACCCCCGCACGGCAAAGAAGGTCCGTTCGCGTCCCAGGGTTTCCAGCACGCTCAGCAGTTTCTCGAACGGGCACCGTAGCATGACCCGCACGGGGAACTCCTGCGCGCTCATGCCGGTATCGCGCGGCTGGGCCAGCGTGACGGGCGCCAGCGGCGTAATGGACTGGACCACGGGCACGCCGGTATCCAGCAGCGTGTCGAGCAGGTGCGTGGTCACGGCCAACTGCCGAAAGCGGGTTTCGGCGTCTTCCGCGGCGTCGATCGTCTCCGGGATGCCGAGATCCGCCGGCAGGGCGGCGCCGCGCTGCTCGGCCTTGGCCCGCAAGCGAGTCCGCGACTCGAAGAGGGCGACCTTGAAATTGATGCGGCCCTGCTCGTTGCTGACCGTCGTCGAGTACGGTAACTGCCCCTTGAAGGTGACCGCCCGCTCCTGCAGGACGGCCCACTCCTGCTCAAGTTGTCTGCAGCGCAGGTCCGCCAGATCGGCCTGGACGTGCAACGGCTGGCGGCCGGGCGTCTTCCAGATCCCCATCAGGTCCGCCTCCACGCCGGCAATCTCACGCGCCAGGGCGCCGCGCGTCCGCCGCAGCGGCACGAGTACCGCCAGCGTCAGGATCGCCAGCGCGGATACGGTGCCCACCAGCGTCACCAGCGCCGCACGACGCGTGTGCACGAGCGCAAGCGTATCAGGGGAGATGGGTTTCATGGTTTCTGCAGCACAATCTCCACGGCAAACAGACGACACGGCGCGGCGGACCACCGCGCGTCACGGGCCGAGTCGAGACGCACGCGGTCGTCGCCCAGCAGGTCGACCCCGGCGACACCGGGCCGCGCCCGCAGGGCGGCGATCATGGCTTTCACCGTCGAAAGATCCTGGACCGGCGTATAGCCCTCCACCACGACCTGCGAGAAGTCAGGCGCAGCCTCAACCTGCGCCTGCCCATTCGTGTTCAGGGCCACCGGTCGCCGCGGTGGGGGGAAGTAGGAGCGGGCGTCGGCGATAAGGGTGACCCAGTCATCGGGATGCTTGGCCTGCCCGACGGCCAGCAGAACCGCGCGCGCCAGTTCGCTGTTGCGCACGGCGGTCCGGTACGGCACCAGCGCCCGCGCCATGCCGTCACGCCGCGTCTGCAACGACCCTACCCGGGCCTGCTGGCTGTGGCAGTTGCTCAACTCCGCGCGGCGCATGAGCAGCGTCTGCTCCTTGCGCTTAACGTCCACATAGGTCGCCAGCACGAGGATCAGCAGCGCCAGTAGTGTCGCGGCACTGACACGCCAGCCGTACTTGCCGTGCCACTGCAGCACGAGCCGCTCGCGCAGCGGCGCCGGCAGCAGGCTCAGCGGCGTCACGCTTCGCCCGCCGCCCGCCAGCGCCAACCCGGTGGCCAGCGCGTAGCGTTCCGTGTCCTCCAATCCAAACGGGCGCCCCAGTGCGCTCAGCGGCACGGCCCGCAGCTGCGTGGCATTGCGCACGGCCTGCGGCAGCCCCGGCGTGTCGGCGCCGGCGCCGCAGAGCACGAGGGTCAGCGGCCTGCACGGCGGCGCATCCCACTGGGCCGCATAGAGCTGCAGGCACGCCTTCAGTTCGCCCAGCCAGCGCGTGACCGCCGGATCGGCCTCCAGCCAGCCCATATCCGCGCCGCGCACTGCACCCCCCGGCCCCCGCCCACGGTCGGGGAACCCGGCCGACCCCGCCCCGAAACGGCGAGCGAACAGGAGGGTGCGGCGAAAAGCCACGACAACCTCCGTGCCGTCCGCCTCCAGCGCCACGCAGACGTACGGTCCCGGTCCGGCGCCGCCCAGGTAGTCCACGGTGTTCATCAAGGCCACAGCCGCGGGCACGACGTCCGTCGGGTCGACGCCCAGGGCCCGGTACGTGTCCACCAAGTCCTGTACCTCCTCGCGCCGCGCCACGGCCAGCATGATGAGTCGCCGGCCATCGGGACCGCGCTGCACGACGTGGTCCGTGATGAGCTGGGCGCGGTCCAAGCCCCCGAACTGCTTGAGTTCCATCGCGACAACCTGTTCCACCGAGCGCGGGTCCTCGTCGGCGAGCGCCAGCGCGTGCAGCATGACGACCGACCCGCGCAGGGGCAGGACGCCCGGCACGTGTTCCCAGCCGTGCCGCTGCATGAAAGCCTGCTGGACGCGCCGCCGCTCGGCCGCGTCAGCGGGGAGCCGGGCCCAGCCGCCGGCGCGCAGGCGCAGCCGCCACCAGCGTCGCTGCAGATGCACGGCGGCAACCGCGGCATCCGCGGCATCCAAACCCAGGCTGTCCTTGGAGTACATCATGCGGACTTGCTTTCCTCAACGCCACGGGCGTCAGGGTACCGGCGCGGGGGCGGGGGCGGGAACCAGCGCGGGCGCTGCGACTGGCTCCGCGACCACCGTGCCCGCGGCGGCTGGTTCAGCCGGCAGGAGCGACTCACCGCGCTCGGACACCACCGTGGCGGTGACGAACACGATGAGGTTCTTCTTCTCCTCCGTCGTGTCGACTCGCTTGAACAACTGCCCCAGCAGGGGGATCGACCCCAGAAAAGGCACCTTATGAATGGTCTCCTGCTCGACCGAATCGATCAAGCCGCCCATCACCACCGTCTCGCCGCTTTCCACGGCCACCTTGGTCTGGATCTCCCGACGCGACACGATCGGCAACTTGACCACCGCCTGGCGGATCTCGTCCTGACCGGTACCGATGCGGTCGGAGTCGTCCTGGTAGGAGACGAACCCCTCCAGCTTGCTGAGCGTCGGCGTCAGCATCAAACTGATCGTCGTGCGGTCCGCCCCTACGCTGGGCACGGCCACGAGCGTGATCCCCAATTCCTCGAGCGCGGGCTTGCCCTTCGGAACCAGCACGGTCATGGTGTAGCGGCGGTTGTTGTCGTCCACCAGGTTGAAGGCCTGCGCCTCGAACTCCTCGTAGAAGCGGAGATCCTCGCCGTGCCGCAGCTTGGCGGGATTGTTGTTCATGGTCGTCACGCGCGGCACGGACAGCGTGCGCCCCTTGCCGGAGATTTCCAGCAGGTGGAGGACGGCGCTGAACATCGGCTGGGTGAGAATGCCCTGGTAGGTGAGATTCAGACCCTGGTCCGCCGTGGCGGGGTTGCCGTCGCGCGCGAGGCCGAAGGAGCCCTGCGGGCCCAGCGGAAAAGCCCCGTTGGCGTCGGTGCTGTAGGGCGTGAAGCCCACGACGTTGCCGCTGTCGATCTGGGTCTTGGCCACGCGCTGCCACTGGCCATTTTGGAAGACCCACTTCTTCGTCACATCCGCGGAGGCGTTCAGCATCCAGTCCACGCCCAGTTCGCGCAAGTCGGAGACACTGACCTCGATAAACCGCGCCTCGATCAGCACCTGCGGCGGCGTCATGTCAACGGCGTCTATGATCCTCTCGATGAGCTGCAGGTTCTCGGCGGTGTTGCGGACGAACAGGAGATGCGCGTTGCGGTCCAGGTGCAGCTGCCCGCCGGCCTCCGCCGGCACAAACTTCTCGATCAGCGTTTCCAGGTAACTCTTGCCGCCGGGAAGTTCGGTGGCCTTGTAGGTCAGCATGGACTTCTCGGGCCCCTGGGGCGCCTTGGGGCCCACGTCCAGCCAGTCCGACCCATGGAACTGCAGCCCCTTGCGCAGACGGTAGACGCGTGTCTCGAGCGGCGCCTTGGCAGGATCGTTCATGGCGGTGATCCAGAGCATGTTCTTCCCCATGTAGCACTGGACGCCGAAGTTCCGTTCGACGTAGTCCAGCACTTCCCCGAGCGGCACGTCGTCGAGGTCCATGTCCAGGGCCTTACCCTTGCCAAGGGCCTGGTCGGCCACGATGTTGAGTTTGCGGTCACCCGCCAACGCGGCAATGACGGTCGCCAGTTCGGCGCCTTTCAGGTGCATGGAGACGGGCATGTCCAGCACCTGCTGCATGGGACCCGCGGCGCTCAGGTGGCTGTTCGTCACACCGGTCACGCGCCGCTCCAGGCGGTACGTGTCGGGAATCACCGTCTTCTCCAGCGCCTCCGTGGCCGCCTGCTTATGGCCGACAGCCGCGCGCCGCGCCGCGGTGTCAGCCCGCTGCGCGGCCAGCGCGACCAGGATGTCCGTCCGCAGGGTCTCCAGCCCGGGCGTTCCGGGATGCGTCTTGCCCACCTGTATGCACTCCGCGAGCGCCGCAGGGTAGTCGCGAGCCACGTACAGCGCGCGCCCCTGCGCCAACCGCCCGTCATCCGCGGGCGGCGTCGCGACCGGCGGTGTGCGCGTCAGCGTACCGCACCCCGCCGCCAGAGCAGCCAGCGCCAGCGCCAGCCCCCAGCCCCGGACCTTTTTCACGCCCTTGTTCGTCATCGCTCACTCTCCCAGCCGGGAATCGGCCCCGCGCGTCGACAAGTCGCTACATCGCGATGCACTTGCCCTTGACGTTTTCGGTCAACGATGCCATACCATCGCCAGTCAATAACAAGCGGTCAAGACTCTTCGGCGTACCGGACTCTGAAAAGTGAGCCGAACCCGTGGAAAGGAACCCAACAGCCATGAAGCCTGCCTGCCTCGCAGCCAGTCTCGCCCTGCTCTCCCTGGCCATCGCCACGCCCCGGGCCGCCGCCGATGGCGCGATTACCCCCACGACGCAGCCCCTGCTGACCGTGGCCGACGCGCGTGGTCACAGCCTCGGCCTCCGTTACCAGATGGACCGCCGCGAGTTCGACGCCGACGGCAGCCTGCTGGACGTGGACATCACCCATGTACTCGCGCGCGCCGGCGGCAACATCCTGCCCTACCTGCAACTCGCCGGTGAAATCGGCGTGTGCGAAGCCGACAACCAGGGCACCAGTGGCGATAGCGGCCTCGAGTGGGCCGTCATCCTCAGCGGGAACCTGCTGGAGCACGAAATCAACCGCTCCGTTGTCATGGAAAGCAAGGAGAGCCTGCGGCTTGGCGTGGACCTTGCCTACCGGCGCGCCGAATCGGACCTGCGGGAAGTCAACCTCGAATGGGGGCAGCTCTCGCTGACGCCCAAGGCCAGCTACATCCTGACACACCGCGAGGAGGCCGTCTGGCACGTGTACGAGCCGCGCGCCGTGGCCGCCCATCTCGGCCTTGTGCTGCTGGCCGTGGATGGCAGGTACGGCAGCGCCGACATCGAGGCGCGTAACGACATCGGCCTGATGGCCGGCGTGGACTTCCTGACCAAGAGCGGCTGGGTGGCCCAGTTCGGCGGCAACTTCATGGGCGGCAACGACCACGAAGTCAGCCTGGGCATCGCCTACCACTTCTAGGCAACGCAGCGGACAGGACGGACCTGCCACGAACGGCTTCACAGGAGACAACCCGTGCTGGATTCCCTGAACACGAGCGGTCGCCGACTCGAGGACCTCTTCTTCCTCCAAAACGATGCCCGCCTGATCGAACAGAGACGCAAGCTCGAGCAGATGCAGCATACGCAGGCGGCGCTGGCTGAAGTCTCGGACATCCGCAACCCGGACGTGCTAAAGAGACTGGTGGAACTCGAGATCACACCCGATCTGCTGGCCACGCTGGCCGTCGTGCCGCTCGTGGAAGTGGCCTGGGCGGACGGCGACGTGGACGAGCGCGAACGCGCCGCCGCGCTGGCCGGGGCCGAGGGGACGGGCATGGCCAAGGGCTCCGTGGACTATGCCCTGCTCGACGAGTGGTTGAAGCTCCGCCCGCCGGCCAAACTGCTGCAGGCATGGGTGCACTACGTGCAGGGGCTGTGCGAAAGCCTGTCCGCCGCGGAACGGGAAGGCCTGCGCGAGGATCTGCTGAGGCGGGCACGCCGCGTCGCGGAGGCGTCCGGCGGATTCCTGGGCCTGACGTCGAGAATCTCGCTCGATGAGCAGGCCATGCTCGACAAGATGGCTGCCGCCTTCCAACCGCCCCTGCACGACAAGGACGTCGGACCGCGCTAGCGTTCGCCGCATCCTTGGCTTGACGCCGACGGGCCGAAGTCGGGAGAATGCCATCACACTGCATGGTGTTCGTGAGGTGGTACAGGAGGCCCCATGTGCACACGCCTGTCGTCCTGTTGCCGGCTGTTCGCGCTGCTTTTCGTCCTGCTTGCCACGCACGCGGACCCGGCCGCCGCGGAAACGAATGCGACGACCCAGGCGGGGCCAGTGCCGCTGGCGCGAAAAGCCCTGCAGCAGGCGCTCTACCGCGTCTACGTGCCGGCGTTCGCCTGCCAGCAGGAGCCACTGACCAATGTCATCGCCACGCTGCAGGCGAAGATCAACGCCGCAACCCGCGGCGGCGGGGGGATCGTCCTGGTCGTCGAGCCGGACGCCGTCGCCAACGGAGAGCCCGTCACGCTGCAGACCAAACGCACAAGCGTGGCGGAGACGCTCAAGCTGATCGTCAACGTCGCCAAGGTCCGCTATCGCGTCGAGGATGGCGCGGTCAAGATCGTGGCCAAAGACAACCTGGGGCCCATCGTCCGCCGCGCCTACGATCTCATCCCGGGCAGCCAGTACGAGGGGAAGTCGAGCGCGGACATGCGCTCGATCGTCGAGCGCCTGGGGGTCCCATTCCCTGCCGACTCGGAAACCGTCGCGGACTGGAACAGAAAGAAGGGCCAGCTCGAAATCGCCAACACCGAGGATAACCACGACCTCATCGAGCGGATCCTGCCAGCGCTCAACGTGCTGGCGCCCTACGCGGGGTTGACCCTGAACGTCTACGAAGTACGGGGCGCCACCGCCCAGCGGATCCTGAAGACCCTGCCGCCGCGGGCCGAGGTCGCCAAACACCTCCGGCACAACCTCACGGCCCAGAAGGTGGACGACGCCATGCGGCAGGCCGTGGCGCTGCTGGACCGGGCGCAGCCGCTGACGCGCCTGCTGCGGGTCAGCAAGAGCTACCGCTCGGAGGTCGAGGCCAAGGAAACAGGCTCGGCCGTCGGCAAACAGGTGCAGATCACGCTCATGCCGGCGATGTCCACGCGCACGAACACGCTGGACCTGATCCTCACCGCCACCGTCACCGCGCGCAGCAGCGCGGCCACCTACCAGGGCCTCTTCCGCCCCCTGCTGCCGGGAGACCGGGCCATCGCGCTGGCACCCTTGCTGCTCGACAATGAGCAGGTTGAAGACCGCTGGTACGTGTTCGAAATCGCCTACAGCGGTCGCGTGGACCCGTCCGGCCGCCCCCTTGCACGCGCCGAAGCCGGGGGCGCCAGGCCGCCGACCACTTCCGCTGCGCCGGCCACAGCGACGAATGCCGCGAGCGCCGCAGCCGTCGCCCCGCAGCCGGTCACCCGGCTCGCGGAGAAACTGCGCACCATCGTCGTGCCGGAGGTGGTGTTCCGCGCTGCCTCAGTTCAGGACTGCGCCACATTCCTCACGGACGCCGCGCGCAAATCAGACCCCGACAAGCAGGGCGTGGACGTGATCGTGGACCTGTCTCCATCCTCCGCCGGAGAGGTGGCCGACCGCACCGTGACACTCTCCCTGCGCAAGATCCCGCTCTACGATGTCTTGAAGTACGCGGCCGACCAACTGGGGCTCGTGATGCAAGCCGACGCGCGCGGTGTGCTGCTCCGCCTGCCGCCGACCGACCAGGCCGTGCCACGCGGCGTCCCGCTGCCGAAGAACCCGGCGCTTGTGGAAAGGCTGCGCACCCTGGTCGTGCCCGAGGCGGACTTCCGGGCGGCGAACCTCCCGGACTGCCTGGCGTTCTTTGCGGAGACCTCGCGGCGACTCGACCCGACCGGCGAGGGCGTGAACTTCGTGCTCGAAGCGCCCGCCCAGACCCCGGTCACGCTGAAGCTGTCCAACACCCCGCTGATCGAAGCGCTGAAGCGCACGGCCGAAGCGGCGCAACTCAAGTTGCGGGCCGATGCGCACGCGGTCGTGTTCTATGCCAGCCCGTAGCCCCGCACACAGGCAGCACCACGGCAGCAGACCGAACTGGCACCCATCGCCCGCGCGAGACGCGAGGCCGCATACATCCCCGCCGCATCAGGCAACCAGGCGCCCCTTCTTGCCCGCCACGGTGATGGTCGCCTGGGTGCCCGAATTGAAGTGCAGGAAGTCGGACTCGATCCCGTCACTGAAGATGACGCCGTTCTCGGACATCTGGGAGACGAGCACGAGGGGCGTGGCGGTCGTGATCTGGCCGAACGTGATTTCCGCCGCCGAAGTCTTGCTGGGCCAGGGTTCACGAACCGAGAAGTACAGGTAGTCGGCGTCCCACGCGAACGCTCCCTTGTCGCCAACATCGAGCCTTCGCCCCGAAAGGGCTGACGCAATACCGGAGGCCCCGGCGAGAATGCTGCGCAACCAGCCCGTTGCGCCGAGTCCGGTCGAGACGATGATGCCGCTGGAGGAGTGGCTCTCGGTACGGTCGCCGACGCGGATCTGGTAGCGGGCCGACGTATGGCTGCGCGGGCCGATGAATAGATCGTTCACGCCGTACAGGGTCTCGCCGGTGTTGAGCGCAGCCTCGGCCATCGTAACGGTGCGCACGGAGCGCCGTTCGGCAAACACGTCCGGCATCAGCGCGTTCAGTTGTGGAATCGTGAACGGCAAGAGCGCCCCCTCCCACCTGTCCGGGTCGGGGTTCACGCCTACCAGCAGCTGCCCGTCCAGGTATTTCAGGACGTTGGCCACGAGGCCGTCCTGGCCCAGCGCAACGACAGTGTCCTTCGGCCCGAAAATGAAGTTGGGCACAAAGGAGCGGTCAACGACATGGACGCGTCCGTGGCGCGCCAGGATGCCCTCGGCCTCGCGCACGGCACGCTTGTACTTCAGATCCTCCTGCCGGTAGTCGGAGAAATCCGCGCCCAGGTGCTCGATGTAGAAGCGCGCCTGGTCCTCGGTGTTGAAGCGCGCGATGAGTTCGTCCAGGCGGGTGCGCCGGACGATCAGCACGATCTTGTTCTCGGTAAGCCGCTCCATCACTTGGCATTATCGCGCGACAGCAGCTCGCGCAACAACTCCGGCGAGATATTCAACTGGCCGATCTTGTCGGCGCTCTCCGCCAGCTCCTTGAATGCGAGCGCAACGAGCTGTCCCGGGTCCATGCCCACGCTCGCGAGCGCCTGGATGGTCTTCGGATCGGTCTGCGCAAGCGCCTTCATGACGGCGGCCATGGCGTACGCCTTGGCGTCCGCCTCTTCGCGCGCGTTGGCCGTTGACAGCGCAACCAGGTCCTTGTTCTTCTTCTCCAGCGTGATCCTGGCGCCCATCTCCGCCTCCCGGATCTCGTGCTTCTTCAGCTGGACCGATTTCTCGGCCTCCATCTGCGTCTCCCTGATCTGGCGCTTCTTGTTCTCGACGGCAATCTCGGTGCTGAGTTCGTTCTCCTTGATGGCCCGCTCCTGTTCGACGGCTGCGTTCCTGCGGGCATAGATGGCCTCGTCCGCTTCACGCAGGATGCGCTCCCGCGCCTCGGCCTCGAGCGCCCGCGACGTTTCCGGCGTCGGCTTGATCGCCAGGATCGAGAGGCCCAGCACCTCCAGCCCCAGCGAGGCAATCAACTCGGCGGCCTGCAGTCCCTGGCGCAGTGCGGAAACGAGGCCGTCCGACTGCCCCAGGGCCTCGCGCAGGGAGAGGGATTTGAGGGATGCACGCGTCAGCACCTGCGCGTGGTTGATGAGTCGCTGCGGCAGTTTCGACGGATCGTCCGACGCGTAGTCCCGCCCGTTCGGGGACAGGGTGAAATTCATGAGTTGCGACAGCTTCCTGGGGTCGGCCACGCGATAGGTAATCTGACCCTGGACCGTGACCTGCTGGAAGTCGGCGGTGACCTCCTCGAAAATGAAAGGGACATCCACGCTGCCGGTGGGAACCCGCACCAGCGACGTGGTCGGCGCAAAGCAGAAGAACGAAAGGCCGGCGCCTTCGCGAACGACCTGCCCGCGCTTGTACTGCAGCACGTAGTCCGTAGGCTCCACCTTGATGAACCGAATGCCGAACATGTTACCTCCCTGCCGCCGGGGGCGGCTCCTGTCTGTTAAATGAGTGTAGAACCGCGCAAGTTTGCCGACAAGGGATTACCGGCAGGAATTGTATCGGGATGTCAAGGGACCCAAAACGGGGGTGCATCTACGATTTGGTGGCTTGGGTCGGCTGGCTGGTAGCCCTGCCGTCTCCGCAGGCGAGGGCCGATGCTTGCAGGAAGTCAGGCTGCGCGCATAGCGCCACCGAGCGCTGGGCCTCGGAGAGGCCCGCGCTACTTCTCCCCTCCCACGACCACGACGTCTTTCCGGCGAACCTCGGGGGTCACGCTCAGCTCGCTCACCCGCCCGCCGCGGACCTTGCCCTGCACCACGGTGCGCTGCGGGGCGTGCAGCTTGAAGTCCACGTCCCACTCCTTCGGCCAGGCCGGCAGGAGGTAGATCTTCCCGTCGTACGCCGAGCCCGTCGCCGGCTCCGCCTGCATGAGCATGGCCTGGAACGCCTTCATCAGGATGCCGCCGTGGTCCTGGTCCGGCACCCAGTCGTAGTTGGGGCCCCAGAAGGCAGGGAAGCGCGAGCCCTTGTCATGATTGCGCGCGCGGCCCGCCAGGTACTGCTTCGCCTCGTCGGCCAGCCCGAGGTACGCCATGACAATGTCCTCCTGCCGCCAGCCGGCATTGCCCCTGTCCCAGCGGTGGTTCAGGGCATTGACGGCCAGCGCGGCGTTGGGCCGGTTGAAGCTCGCAAGCCGGAACGGGAAGACGACGTAAAGCTCGGGGTTCTCGCAATTGCGCTTGTCGGCGAACTGCTCCGCCGGAGCGAACGCGCGCCCGCCGGCCACTTCCCGCGTCGGCAACTCCGGCAGCTTCGCCCGAAACGCCTGCCAGTAAGCCCGCTCCTCCGGCGGCGCCAGCGCCGCAGGCAGCGCCAGCAACCGGGCCGCGATCGCGTGCAGGCCCGCCAGCTCCGGCATCGCGTTGGTGCACTTCCACCAGGTTTCGACGGCCTGCGCCGGGTGCATGACCAGCCGGCCCTGCGCATTCGTCCGGTAGTAGTGATCGAAGAAGCGCATGACCGCGCCGGCCAGCGGCAGCGCCCGGTTCTTGAGCAACGCCTCGTCGCCGGTGTGCTCGTACACATCCAGCAGCATGTGGGCCAGTTCCGGCCCGGACACCCATTCCCACTTGTGGTAGCCGCTCTGCTGCAGGGGATCCTTGCGCTCCTTCATCGGTTGCCAGCCGTAGGACTCGTTGAACGCATCGCCCCAGAAGTGAATGCACTCGATGTAGTACGCGCCCTCGAAGCCGAAGTACTGCTTCGTACGATAGCGGTTCACGGGCAGCAGCTCGTCCACGTACATGCGGAAGAGCGGTTCCATCAGCTCGTAGTCCCCGCTGGTGCAGAGGCTGATGTACGGCAGCCGCGTGTTCTGCCACCAGTAGCCGGGGCCCCAGCGCCGGTAGTCGCCGTCGCCCGGCCCGCCCGCGTATGGCACAGTGAAAAGCGAGCCGTTAAACTTGATGGGATACCGTCCCCGCCCGGCACAGGCGGTGATGAAGCGCTGCAACGCATACATCTGGCTGACGTACGCCGCGTCGTCGGCTGAGCCGGTCACGGGGGCCTCGAGGACCGTCTTCCCGTTGACGCGGACGCGCCAGCCTTCGGGGGAGACGTCGGCCGCGAGGCGCGCCCACTCCCCGGCCGGCAGGACGGCCTTCACGACGTGCTGCTCGGACCCGCTGATCAGGCGCAGGCTGTTGCCGGGAACCGTATCCAGCAGAAAACCGTCGGCGCCACCCGGCGTGATCTTGTCGAAGATGCGCCCCGTCTCGCCAGCAGCCGGCTTGACCTCCGCTTCCAGCGAAAAGCTGCCGGCAAGCGACTCCGGAACGCGCATGTTGCGGATCTCGCCGGCAAATTTGTTCGCGCCGGACTGGTCAACGCCGATACGGAGGGGATGCTTGTTGGCCGGGATGAGGGCGGCGGGCGCACCCACGCTCGCCGTGGCGCGGATCCAGCTCCGTTCCCAGAACGCCTGCCACCACTGCGCATGGGCGGCGCGCCGCTGCTCCCACCCCGGCTTGTCGGTTGCCGCAATCGTGGCGTTCATGGCCGACACCCACTGCGCAGGCAAAGCGGGGTGCTGCGTCAGCACGTGCACGCTGAAGCGGTGGGTCTTGGCCGCTGGAGATCGGAGGTGCGTGTCATCCACGCGCTGCCCGCGCCCGGCCGTGACGACAGCGCCAAAGGTGCGGTGCAGCAGCGGATCCTCCCGCGGGCAGCCGGTCATGCCCTGCGTCTCCGCATGGAGCGCGGGGCCCACGGACTTGACGTTGTGATGATACCAGCCGATCCGCCCGTCCAGCCCGGTCAGCACGGCGTCCGGTTCGACAATCGTCGGCTCGTGCATCCCCTTGGGCTTCGACCGGTCGGTCATGACATCGCTGCACTCGAGGGAAGGCAGCTCGTAGCGGTTCGTGCGCCAGAGCTCGAACGAGGCGGTTGCCTCCAGCTCGCGATCCGCGTCCACCGCAACCTCGATCACGGGGTGGTTCGCGTCCACCCACAGCGCGGCCCGGACCCGCTGCTCACGGTTGGACGTCGTGACCCTGAGCGTGCCCGTCGGCAAGTCCAGCTCCTGCCGGAACGCGCCGCCTTCCGCGACCAGCGGGGGCACGCACGTGACACGGACCTTGCCCACCTTCAGCAGCCGGGCGTTGTCATCCCAACTGTCGGTCTTGCCGATGTAGAAGATCAGATCCCCGGACGGCTCGACCCAGGCGTTGACGCTGATATCCCCGTTGCCGAGCGGCATGGAACCGTGGCAATCGCGACTGGGCGAGTCCCAGGCCACGTTGTAGTCAGCCACGCCCGCCCCGCCCGCCGCCACGACCCCGACCAGCAGCCCGGCACACATCGCTCGCATGCGTTCGCTCGTCATCCGTGAAGCCTCCTCCCAGTATCCCCATCGTAGCTGCTATACGACGGCGGACGGAAACTCGGACGATACCTTGCTCTCCGCATCGCGCCGAACACCGTTCAGTAACGCCTCCGGCGCTTGAGATTCGCCGGGCGGTCTTGCTGCGGGGGAAGGCGAGCGGCACCCTTCCCCTTTTCGCTGCGACGCCACACCGCCACGGCAATCCAAGCCGCGTTGGCGAGGCCGATGATCAGCCACCACCCCCGAGAAGTCCACTCTAACGTCGTACCGTGAAAAATGGCGATCCGCGCGATCCCCAGCGTCGTGACCGGCAGGCTTCCGCCAAACGACAGTTGCAGCAACCACGTCAGAAAGAGAACCTCGTCGCCGTTATCCCGCGCCGCTCGCCACGCCTTCCCGACCAGCAGGGTTAGAAGCGCGCCGCTCGCGCAGGCGACCAGCACTGCCTGCAGGAACGCCAAGCTCTTCCTGTACATGTAGTAATCGTGGCAGAACAGAAGCGCGAGCAGAAACACCGCACCGCTGAGTCCGATGCTCGCACCGGCCTGGCCCATGATCT